>CAZEUQ010000026.1:0-11408 GCA_964515125.1 uncultured Candidatus Peribacteria bacterium | reverse complement strand
TTGCCTCCTGGCAGCTCCAGTGCAATTTCCTGTGTCTGCACGAACACTTTCGCACGCATATTCCAGTTGTTGAAGGCATCATCCCAGTATGTAGGAGTCGTTACTAGGTTGATCGATCCTGCGGTCACCTTCAGAAGAGACCAGAGAATCAATACAAGGATGGCGATCTTCACACTCTTCTTCGTGGGAAAATGAAATCCACCATGAAAACGTGGATGAGTGTGAACGGCAAAAAGGTTCCTGTACCAGGCAAGACCTATCTGTATGAATAAAAGAAGAATGACAGAAAGTAGAAGAGATGATCGTGTTAGTAGGATGATGTCGGCCGAGTAGAGAACGAAGAAGAAAAAGGTGAGAAATGTGGGGCCCACAATGGCAGCCCACGCACATCTTTCCATACTTTCCAGAACGGGATTTTTTCCTTCCACAAGAATGATCGCGAGCCATCCGACCGCAATGGCGATTCCCATGCCGATGAGAAAGACGAGCATGCTCATGGATTTGTGCGGAAGACGAATGATCCACGTTCAAATTTACCCAAGACGATACCTGGACGTGAAAGTGGCGAACCGTATGCACTGAGATGACCTTCTGCATCCACCGTAATTTCCGGCCTCTTGTAGATGACCCACGTATCATCATTGGTATCGTTTCCAGGAATGGAAGGATAGGTGATGTAACGCATGTTGCCTAAATACGGCCATGGACGTTCCGCAAAGAAGACATACGATTCACGATCCTCAATGTGCTGCTTCGCCCACTCGGCAAAATCATAAAAGCGGTCACGATCGCGAAACGTTCGATGTTCCGCCGATTGCGTGATGTACGTCCTTGCATCATGGAGTATCCAGGAAAGTTGTTCGCTTCCCATGCGTATATCCCACATCACCCAGACAACAATGATCGCGATGAGTGACCATCGGAAGAAGAGGATTTTTTTTACGTGCGTGGAAAGTGATGTTTGGAATGCGAGAGAAAGAATCACGATGGCAAAAAACATGAGCAGTGCGATGTTCGCAAACCGCGTTGCGGAGAATGCTTGCGGAGGAAGAAAGTCCCACAATTGCGCTCTTGCGACATTACCGAGAGCAAATTGTGGTCCCCATACGAAATTGATGGCATACGAACGGTAGGAGTCAAAATTCCAGAATGAACGCGCCGCATTGAGGAGTGATTCAAGTTCTGATGTCCTTGAGAAGGTGAGAGATGTGAGCAGAATTTCCTGTTGCGGTGAAAGTTGCAGTCCAAACGATGTCATGCTTTTTTTCCATTGCGGTTCCGATGCCAAATTCACAATGGTTTCTTGGTGCTCTCCGGCAGGAAGCGTGATTTCCTTTGCCTGGCTTATGCCATTTTCAAGCATCCACACAAAGAGAACATCGGTGTTCGATCCCTGACTACTGACGATTGTCACGCTATCGGGTACGGAAGAAAACGAAAAATCACTCGTGATGAATCCTCCTGTTCCGGTTGTGGTAAGGAGGACACCGTCATCTCGTCCCTGGCCAACGATTTGGCCAAACCCTTTCCAGACGACATTCTCGCCTTTTTTCAGGCTAAATAACCATTGCTGCTCGGCAAACGCACTCAACGGAATGGTGAGGAGGAAGCAGCTGATCATGATGCGCTGAAGTCGCATACGGGCAGAGTAACAGAAAAAGAGGATAGGGGAGGAAGGTTCCAGCGTCAAAACATGCTATGATCCCCATCCCTATGAAAACTTCCTTCAATACCCCCTATGAACGCGCGATGTCGTTCGTCACGTCGGCCATGGATCGCATGAAACTTTCGGATGCAGAAAAGAAGATGCTCGCTGCACCGCAGAACATCGTGCAGAAGGAAATTTCTTTGAAGAAAGATGATGGTTCCGAAGAGAAGATCCATGCGTATCGAGTGCAGCACAACAATGCGCGCGGTCCCTATAAAGGAGGAATTCGTTTTCATCCACAGGCCGATCTGGAAGAAGTGAAAGCACTCGCAACGCTCATGTCCATCAAGACGGCAGTCGTCGGGATTCCTTTTGGTGGCGGAAAAGGTGGCATTACGGTGGATCCGAAAAAACTCTCGAAGGCGGAACTTGAGTATATGAGCCGCGCGTACATCACGGCGCTGAAAGATGACATTGGTCCGCAAAAGGATATTCCTGCTCCCGATGTAAATACGACGGCGCAGATTATGGCGTGGATGCGTGATGAGTACGAAAAGCAAACGGGAACATTTGCGCCGGGTGTCATCACAGGAAAGCCCCTTTCCTATGGTGGATCCTTAGGACGTGACAGTGCAACAGCAAGAGGCGCCTTTTTCGTGTTGAAAGAACTTCTCGATATCGAAGCGCATCCCACGCGCGACCTGAAAGTTGCCGTGCAGGGTTTTGGGAATGCCGGAGCTGAAATCGCGATGCTTCTCCATAACGCCGGTGCCACGATTGTTGCCCTCTCCGATTCGCAGGGAGGCATTTACAGTGCAGAAGGCTTAGACCCCATCCGCATAAAAAAATACAAAGACAAAACAGGGGCTGTGCATGGTGAATATTGCACGGGCTCTGTGTGTGATCTCGAAAAACTCAAGATGGATCAAACCGAGGCGCTTACGAATGAGCAATTACTGGAGTGTGCGTGTGATGTGCTCATTCCATCCGCATTGGATAACGTCATCACGGCAGAAAATGCGAAGAACATCAAAGCGAAGATTATTGTCGAGGTCGCAAATGGCCCCGTTTCTCCAGAGGCGGATGAGATCCTCTCAAAAAGAGGAGTGATCATCATTCCCGATGTTTTGGCCAATGCAGGCGGCGTGACGGTGAGTTACTTCGAATGGGTGCAAGGGCTTTCCGGTGACCAGTGGACAGCAGAAAAGGTTGATAAAGATCTCGAGCGCATCATGCTCAAGGCCTTCAATGATGTTCGTCACGAAGCAAAGCGCCATGGCCTGACCTTCCGTGAAGCAGCATTCAATGTGGCATTGCAAAGAATCGTGGATGCCATGCGTGTGAGGGGGTGGGTGAAGAATTAAAGTGCTCCCACCAACTCTTCTTCCGGATCCATTTGATCAATATAAGAGGTGTCATCAGGAATACCGATGTCATCTCCTGAAACTGTGTTCACTACGTTTGGAGATAGATCCTTTCTACCCAAAAGTTTCATCAAATCTGCTCTGCGCTTGAGACAGTTTTTATAATAAGGATGCTTTGATACGAATCCTTCTACATGAAAAGCGGATTCAATCCAGTGCAGGGCTTCCTGTTGCCATCCTTCGCGCTTCTTAATTTCCGCGCTGATTGCGAGGTTGATATGACCTCCTACTTGATCGGTTACGCGATTTTGACCAAAGATAGTTTGGTCTTGGCATGGGTAACAATCTGTTGCACGTTCTAAAGTCATGGGCAAAGAGCCTACAGGAAAGTTTTCCTGCTGTCGAGGGTTATACCTCCTTCGCTGTCTCAATCTCTGCTGGTCCTCCACTCACAACTGCTTTAATCCTCCGCACCCCTGCAGAGGAACTCTCTTCTTTTTGGATCTTGAAAGAGCCAAGCATCGATGTCCGTGCAACGTGAGGACCTCCGCAGATTTCTTTACTGAACACTCCATTTTTGTCATCGCCCATCACATATACTTTCACATCTGTCTCGTAACGGTCATCGAAAACTCCGATGGCGCCTTCTTTCTTCGCACCTTCCACAGTTGTGATGTGGTACCTCACGGGGAGATCATCCTGAATCGCTTTGTTGACAAGATCCTCCACCTCTTTGATCTGTTCAGCTGTCATTTTGTCCGGATGTGGAAAGTCGAAACGAAGACGCTCGGCTGTCACGTTGGAGCCCTTCTGATAGACATGATCGCCCAATACCTTTTTCAGCGCCGCTTGTAGTAGATGTGTTGCCGTGTGAAGTTTTGTCGTTTCGGCCGAATGGTCCGCGAGCCCTCCTGCAAAACGTTTTTCGGCCCCTGCGCGGGAGAGTTTTTGATGTTCCTCGAAAGCTTTTTCAAATCCCTCCTGATCAATCGTCAGATTATTTTCCTTCGCAAGATCACGTGTCATCTCAATCGGAAAGCCGTACGTATCGTAGAGATGAAAAGCGCTTCGTCCATCAATGTATTTCTTTCCCTGAAGTGACTCGACAAGTTTCATAAAGTGTTTCAGCCCCTCCGTAAGAGTCCTCTTGAATTGCGACTCCTCTCTATCAAGCGTTTCAAGAATGAATTGTTCCTTTTCGCGTAATTTTGGATATACATGGGAGTAGATTTCTATGACTTTTTTTGCAATGTCGGAACAGTAGAGACGCGATTCAAAATCGGTATGCACCTCAATGTAGAGAAAGCGAAGGGAGCGAATCGCCCGACGGATTAGCTTTCGTAGAACATAACCCTGATCAATGTTGGCTGGCTGAACACCATCTGCGATGATAAAGGTCGATGCCTTCAGGTGGTCGACAACAATACGAATGTGCGGGGTAAGAATCTTCCCAAGATCTGTTTCGTCGAGTCCATCTCCTGCACGTTTTGTGTGATTGATGAGAGGTAACAGGCAGTCGGTTTCGTAGACATTTGTGACTCCCTGCAAAATCTGTGCGACTCTTTCCAATCCCATTCCCGTATCTACATTCCGCTGTACTAAGGGCTCAAACGTACCATCTTCTTTTTTGTTGTACTGCATAAACACGTCGTTCCAAATTTCAAGCCAATCATCTTCATGCGTTGCGGGGTTCCCTGTTGGTTCACCTTTTCCGACCCAATAGAACATCTCGGTATCCGGTCCGCAGGGGCCAGTTTTTCCGGCAGGACCCCACCAGTTTTTAGCTTTGGGGAGGTATCCTATGCGCTCTTTTGGAATGCCCATGTTCATCCACATTGCTGCCGATTCTTCGTCTCTCGGCGCATCCTCATCACCCTCAAAGCAGGTGACAGCAAGATGACTGAGAGGGATTTGCAAGACTTTGGTGAGGAACTCAAAGCTCATCGCAATGGCTTCCTCTTTAAAGTAGTCGCCTAGACTCCAGTTTCCGAGCATCTCGAAGCACGTTAAATGGCTTGCATCACCCACTTCATCGATGTCCTGGGTGCGTATGCACAGCTGCACGTTGGCAAGCCTTTTTCCCTTCGGGTGAGGTTCTCCTAGGAGGTAGGGCACAAGAGGGTGCATTCCTGCAGTTGTGAAGAGCACGGTGGGGTCGTTTTCTGGTACCAGGGAAGCTCCCGGAATGACTTTATGGCTTTTGGAAGCGAAAAAATCGAGATACGCCGTGCGGATTTGATCGGTCGTAAAAGGTTTCATGGCTGCATCATGCAAGAGGATTGAAATACTGCCAAGAGAAAGTGTGTTTTTTGCTTAAGGGAAAGCCATTTTCTTGATTTTCGAAATGTTGTGTTTTTCATACTAAATACTATAAAGAAATATATTTGACATAAAATGAATATTAATCTATATTCTGCGACTTACTTCTTCTTACCCCTGTCTGTATGCAGTCAGCCACTTCGTTTGTTATCCGCTTTAAGAAGCCATTTGCTTCGCTTCTGCTCCTCACCTTTACAGTGAGTGCAGCACAGCTCACAAGCATCGGATTCAGTTTTCCGGCTCCAGCGGAGGCAGCGGCTGCAGTCTGGTTTAGTGGCCAAACACATCCGTGGCTGGACTGTGGACCCGAGACAGGTCGCCAAGACCGCGGAAGGAACTGTAACCCCGGTGGCCATTGGCAGGATCTCTCAAAAGATGCGGGTCAGCCCCCTGTTCTTCTTATGGGAAACTTGAAAGAAGGACAAACGGTGACGCTTACAGGTCTCACCGGAAAAGTGAACTGGGGTCAAAAAGAAGTGACATGTCGTGACGGCGAATCGCCCAATATTCCGAAGCAAGTTGCCATTGGTCAATTCACCGATGACAACAACCAGGTGGTTGCTGTTCCAGGTGGTGGCGTGGACGCAACGAACGCAATCCTATTGCGATCTTTCGAGGGAAACGGCATCAAAGTTCCTGCGGGCGCAACGCGTCTGTACGGAAGTTTTCCAGACTCTCGCTATAACGATAATGACGGTACCTGTGACATGACCGTCAACGTCACAACACCCCAGTGTCAGGATGGCATCGACAACGATAACGATGGATCCATCGACTTCCCGCAGGATCCCGGATGTTCAAATATTGATGACAACGATGAAAGCCCCGTAAATAAAGCAACATTTACCATCTCCAAGACCATTGTCACAACGGGAGACATTAACCCAGGAAGCAACGTTCGCTACTCCATCAAATTTAAGAACACGAGCAATGTCACTGCTCGCAACACGCAGATTGTGGATAACATTCCTGCGGGGATGACGTACGTTCCACAGGAAAGTAGCAACTACTGTGCACAGCAAGGAAATGCCGTGAACTGTCCTATTCCGTTCATCGAACCAAACGTGGAACTGGAAACAATCATTACGTTTAACGTGAATGCAACGGCAACATGCGGTTCACAGATTATGAACCAGGCAGATATTCAGGGTCAGAACGTGGAAACAAACTGGGGCAAGGTAAACTTGACCGTTCAGTGTAAAGCGCAATGTCAGGACGGCATCGACAATGACCAAGACGGTGCAGTCGATTACCCAAATGACTTCAGCTGTTCCTCGCCAACGGATGATGACGAGGCGAATCCGAAAGCTCAGTGTCAGGATGGTATCGACAATGATGGCGACGGACTCATCGACTTCCCACAGGATCCCAGTTGCACAAGCAACCAGGACAATGACGAAGGTCCAAAAGATGTGCCAACGTTGCAGATTACGAAAGACGCACTCTCACCAACGGTGCAGCGCAACGGTATTGTTCAGTTCTCCATCAAAGTAAAAAATAATGGTTCCGTTCGTGCGAACAATGTTGTTGTGACGGATGCCATTCCTTCCAATATGACACTTGCGCCAAACAGCACAAGTAACTTCTGTACGCAGCAAGGAAGCAATGTTGTCTGTCCCATCCCATTCCTTGAGCCTACGATTGAGCAGGAAGTAACCATCGGCTTCACCGCTTCACAGAGCGCTACCTGCAATTCCTCTATCCGCAACACGGCGACGGCAAAAGCAGATAACGCATCGCAGGTTTCCGATGATGCAACAGTGCAAGTCCAGTGCGTGTTCCAGTGTCAGGACGGTATCGATAACGATAACGATGGTGCAGTCGACTACCCAGCAGACTTCAGCTGTTCCTCACCAACGGATGATGATGAGACGAATCCAAAGGCACAGTGTCAGGACGGCATCGATAACGACCAAGACGGTCTCGTCGACTTCCCACAGGATCCAGGATGTTCCAGTAACCAGGATAACGATGAATTTAATCAGCCGACACCACAGTGTTCCGATGGTCTCGATAACGACCAGGACGGAGCTGTAGACTATCCAAATGATTTCAGCTGCTCCTCACCGACGGATAATGATGAAGCAAATCCAAAGGCGCAGTGTCAGGATGGAACAGATAACGATGGTGATGGACTCATCGACTTCCCGCAGGATCCAGGTTGTACAAGCAACCAAGATAACGACGAAGGTCCACAAAATTTCTTTGCAGATCTTTCGATTGTAAAGACGGGTCCAGCATCTATTGAAGCAGGAAAGGTTGCTGTGTACACGCTCACGGTTGCAAACGCAGGACCGGGCAAGGCAACGAACGTGACGGTCTCTGACCTTATTCCAACGGGTCTTACCTTTAACCCATCGCAGTCTGATGGTTCCTGTGCCATGAACAATGTGGAAGTGTTGTGTAACAACCTCACGTTGAATTCTGGTGCATCCAAGTCCATCACGGTTGCGTTCAATGTCCCTGCTCAAACGGGAACATGCATGCCAACAACCGTCTTCAATACGGCTTCTGTTGCGACCTCTGCAACGGACCCAAACCCTTCCAATAACCAGAGCGCATTGGTGACAACGAACGTCACATGCCCTGTTCTTCCTCAGTGTCAGGATGGCATCGATAACGATAACGATGGTGCAGTCGACTACCCAGCCGACTTCAGCTGCTCCTCACCAACGGATAATGATGAAACAAATCCAAAGGCGCAGTGCCAAGATGGCGTCGATAATGATCAGGATGGCCTCGTCGACTTCCCGCAAGATCCAGGCTGTTCTTCGAATCAGGATAACGACGAAGGTCCGCAGAACTTCACGGCAGACCTTTCCATTACAAAGACAGGTCCAGCATCGGTGACTCCAGGTAGCGTTGCGGTCTACACGCTCACGGTTTCGAATGCAGGCCCAGGCACAGCAACGAATGTCACGGTTGCAGATGTCATTCCATCCGGTGTGACATTCAATGCATCACAATCTTCCAGTAACTGTATTCAGAACGGAGCAAATATTCTTTGTAATAACATCACGTTGAATTCTGGTGCATCGAAGACAATCAGTGTTGCCTTCAATGTTCCAGTACAAATAGGCACATGCCAGTCCGGCATGATCTTCAACACCGCCTCTGTGTCTACCTCTGCAACGGATCCAAATCCTTCCAACAACCAGAGTGCCCTCGTCACAACACCTGTCACATGTCCTCATGTAGCACAGTGTTCCGATGGTATCGACAATGATGGCGATGGTGTAATCGACTACCCAGCTGACTTCAGCTGTTCGTCTCCAACAGATGACGATGAAACGAATCCAAAGGCGCAGTGCCAGGATGGCATCGATAATGACCAGGATGGCCTCGTCGACTTCCCGCAAGATCCAGGATGTTCCAGTAACCAGGACAATGATGAATCGAACATTTCGACGAATGTTGATCTTTCGCTCACCAAGTCTGGTCCTGCAACGGTTCTTCCTGGTGGTGTTGCCCTCTACACGCTCACGGCTACAAACGCTGGCCCCGGCGTTGCAACGAACGTTGTCATTGCGGATCCCATTCCTGCCGGTGTGACGTTCAACAGTGCGCAGTCATCCAACAACTGTATTCAGAACGGACTCAACATTCTCTGTAACAGCATCACACTTCCGTCAGGTCAGAGTACGACGGTAACAATCGCCTTCAATGTGCCCATGCAGACAGGACAGTGTGTATCGACCACGATCTTCAACGCGGCAGCGGTCTCGACCTCTGCAACGGAGACGAACCCAGCAAACAACCAGAGCCAGCTTGTTTCTACCCTTGTGCAGTGTCCGACTCCCGTGACGGCAGACCTCTCGGTCACCAAGTCCGGCCCACAGACAGCGCTTCTAGGAGGACTTGTTGTCTACACTATTACAGCAACGAACAACGGTCCTGCATCCGCAGACGGTGTGAAGCTGACAGACCTTGTACCAACGGGACTTACGTTCCATGCAGCACAGTCCGATGCATCGTGCCATGTGAGCGGAGCAAACGTTGAATGCGGAACGTACACACTGGGTGCAGGCGCACAGAAGTCTGTACAGCTCTCGTTCCAGGTTCCTCTGACTGCTGCATGCAACTCGACGATCCTCAACACGGCAACGGTCTCTGCGCTCACAGCGGATCCAAATGCTTTCAATAACCAGAGCCCGGTTGTAACGACACTCGTGCAGTGTCCTGTTGCACCAACGGCCGATGTGTCCATCGTGAAGTACGCTCCGTCCACCGTCATGCGCGGTCAGACACTGTCGTACACACTCATCGCGATGAATGCAGGCCCAAGTTCTGCAACGGGCGTTGTGGTGACAGATGCCATTCCTGCAGGTCTTACGTTTGTCTCTTCTGGTTCCGATAGTTCCTGCAGCCAGAATGGTTCTTCGATCAGTTGTGCCCTTGGTACGTTGAGTACATCCCAGACGAAGACCTTCACGGTTGCCTTCACAGTGAGCCAAACTGCTGCATGTTCATCGACAATCCTCAACACAGCTACCATCACCTCGTCTGTACAGGACACGAACACCGCAAACAACCAGAGTCAGGCGGTGAGTACGCTTGTCCAGTGTAACGATCAAAACCCGACCTTCTCGGTCACAAAGTCCGATAACCGCACAACAGTTGCTGCCGGTGAGACCGTGACGTACTCCGTCATAGTCACGAACACGTCGACGGCAAATGCAACGAATGTGACGGTCACGGATGCACTCCCAACCCAGCTTACATTTGTCTCTGCCTCCGATGGTGGTACTTTGAATGGTTCAGTTGTGACATGGTCCAATCTGTCCATCTCTGCAGGCCAAAGCAAGACACTCACACTTCTTGCAATGGTGAAGTCTACCGTGCAGAACGGTGAGGTGATCACGAACACCGCAAATGCAAACGGACAGGCATCTGGTTCAGATTCTACAACCGTCCAGAATCCTGTTGTGTACGGATGTATCGATATCTACAAAACGGCATTGGATGCAAACGGTGCAACCATCAGCTCTGTTCCTGCCTTTACGTTCCGTACAAACGGCCAGTCGATGCAGAATGACAGTGCAGGTCATGCACGGTTTTCCAACCTGACACCTGGCTCCTTTACCGTGAGTGAAGATAGTCTCTACGGCTGGACACAGCAATCTGTGACACCTGCCGGAGGTGTTGTGACAGTCACTGCTTCCGCAAGCTGTGCAACAGTCACGTTTGTAAACCGACAACAGAGTTCATCGTCTTCATCCTCAACAGGAACGCCAACATTCACCATCACGAAGACCGACGGTGTGACAACGGCGCAGCCTGGCCAGTCGCTGACGTACACGATCAGCGTTACCAATACGTCAAATGTGAATGCAACGAACGTGACAGTGACGGATGTGCTTCCGTATCAGATCACATTCAATTCTGCGTCCGATGGCGGCAGTCTGAATGGATCCCTTGTGACGTGGTCGAATCTTTCCATTGCTGCAGGTCAGACGAAGACTCTTACGCTCTCAGCAACCATCCAGAATACGAACTCGTATGGATTCACTCTTACGAACGTTGCGCAAGTTGGGTCCGCCTACGCAACAGACACAACAACGGTGCAGTCGAACTATCAGCCACCGTATAACCCTCCATACAATCCGCCCTATATTCCGCCTTATCAGCCTCCGTACCAACCTCCGTACCAACCACCATACGTTCCACCATCGACAGGATTCAAGCCCTACCCATACCAGATCCCTGTCACAGGTTCCAATGGTGCCGATCTCTTCACGGCAGGATCCGATGGAACAGTGCTCACAAATGCACAGCCTGAAGGAAGTTCCCTCATTGCGTACATCTCCATTCTGGTCACAACCATGGCAGGTCTGGCATCTGCAGCGGGGGGTACAGCGCTCAAGTTCATGTCGATCTAATATCTGCTGATTCTTCAAAAAAAGCCTCCTGCTCTCCAGACGGGGACGGGAGGTTTTTTGGTATTTCCTTTCCCTTTGTAGCTGCTGCTCCGGAGCCGCAGCTAGCAGCGAGCCCTGGCTCGCTGCTACTAGCAAAATTATGCTTTTTCTGCTATACTGTGAGGAATTATGAGTACGAACTCCATCCCTATTATTGCT
>CAZEUQ010000025.1:0-11423 GCA_964515125.1 uncultured Candidatus Peribacteria bacterium | reverse complement strand
ATCACTCTAAGGAAATATCGATCAAATTTTGTATACATCTACATCGACATGTCAAAGCGCAAGCCGAATGATTTGATGCGTCCATCAAAATCCATACAATGCATAAATGACGAGGCATTTTGCCCACATTCCGGTCTTTCACTCAATTGCTTTGGATCTTCTGGCCATTCAGCCAGGGGAGTCTGTCCTGGACGTGACGCTGGGACTTGGTGGCCACAGCTTTTCTTTTCTGGAAGCAAACGCGCCGGATGGAATGCTGATTGGACTGGATGCCGATGAGCAGAATCTGGTCCGTGCGACTGAATATCTTCAGGAATTCGGTGATCGCTTTCGGCCTGTCCATGCGAACTTTCGCGAACTGCCCGATTGCTTACCGGACGCTGCCATGCAATTTGATGTCATCTTTGCGGATTTGGGTTTAAGTTCGCCGCACCTTGATGACACATCCCGCGGGTTTACGTTCAAGGCATCCGCTCCGCTGGATATGCGTTTTGATAGGACACATGGAAAGACCGCAGAAGACTTCCTTATGGACACACGCGAGGATGACCTTCTTCGTATCTTCCATCGGTTTGGAGAAGTACAGAGCGCACGCAGGCTTGTGAATACCATCCTTCGGGAACGCAAAGTACAGAGAATACGCACCTCGGATGATTTGAATCGCATTGCGGAGAGTGTCTATTCGTACAAGATGCCATCTGTTTTGCCGCAGATTTATCAGGCACTGCGCATTGCGGTGAATGATGAACTTGGTTCTCTCTCCCATCTTCTTGCCGTCCTTCCCACACTCCTGAAACCAGGTGCGCGATGTGCCGTCATCAGTTATCATTCCCTTGAGGATCGTCTGGTGAAACAGTGTTTCCGCGACCTCACGATGCATGTGAAGGATGATGTGACGGGCCAGATTGCGCATCCTGCCATGTTTTCTCTTCTCACGCGTCGTCCTGTCCTGTGTGATTCCACCGAAGCAGCGCACAATCCACGCGCACGTTCCGCAATTCTCCGCGCAATCAAACGAGCCCCCCTGTAAAAACCTGTGCTTACCATTTCTCTCCCATCACCGGTTCCCGAACGCCGAAGCTCCCTTGGCCGCATGGTCACAAGCTCCACGGCGCTCTTGTTGACGACGATTGGAACGCTCATTGTTATCTTGGCGCTCCTCATCCTCTTTCATCAGAACATGAATGCGACAAAGGGATACAGACTTCGTTCTTTGGAACGTGAACGGAGTCAACTTCTTTTGGAACAGGAAGTGCAGAACATGGAGATCGCAAAGGCACAGGCTTTAGAGACACTGGAAGCGGATGGCAAAGTGCAATCCATGCGTTCTGTAAAAAAGCCCCAATACATCAAAACAGATTCAGCGGTTGCACAGAGGAATGTGCTGGAAAATATTGAATAGGACGAGAAGAGAGATGTGCGTTGTCAGACATCAGAAAAGAGATATCTCAAAACTCAGGTCTCATGTCCCAAGTCTCCCTATAATTTTCGGATCTGCACGGTCATCACATGGTTGCCATCTTTTGCGGACGATGCACGAGATTGAATGTCTGTCGCAAGAATGATCGTATCGCCACGCGCTGTAAGTTTCTTCTTCACAAGAAGGGCCAAGGCTGTATCAATCGTTTTCTCAAAATTCGTCGAAAGATGAATCACATGCGCATGCACACCCCATGCAATGGCAAGTTGATGTTGCGTCTGCTCCATGTCCGTAAATGCAATGACGGGAATCTTTGCACGGAACCGGCTGATGCTGCGGGCAGTCTGCCCTGTTTTTGTGATGACAACGATGGCTTTTGCATGGAGATTTTGTGCCATCACGCACGCTGCAAGTCCTTGTTCTAAGCGGTGAACAGCTACCTCTGAGAGCATCTTCGTATCGGGGTTCCGATCCAGCGAGAAGGTTGTAGCGGACTCGGCCTGTACAAGAATGCGGTGCATGGCGGAAACAGCACGGAAGGGATGTTGTCCAGCTGCTGTTTCACCGGACAACATCGTTGTGTCTGCGCGCGTGGCTGCCGCGTGAGCAACGTCGGTTACCTCTGCGCGTGTGGGCATAGGGTTTTCAATCATGCTTTCCAGCATTTGTGTTGCAACAATGACGATTTTCCCTGCTTGGATGCATTCACGCACAATTTCATCCTGGATTTTTGGCACGCGTTCAAACGGAATTTCACTTCCTAGGTCGCCACGCGCCACCATGATGCCATCAGATTCTGCAATAATCTCGTGGATGTGTTCCACAGCCTGCGCGGTTTCCACTTTTGCAATGATCATCGCTCTGCTTTTCTTCTTTTCCAAAAATGCACGCAGCTCGCGGATATCCTTCCCGTTTCGAATAAAAGACGGTGCGATAAAGTCCACATTTTCCGTCACGCCAAAGCCAATATCATCCCAATCTTTCTTGGTAAAAGAAGGAAGGCTAATCTCTGCGCCTGGAATATTCACATGCCTGCGGGAACTGATGGAACCTTCATCCTTTGTTGTCGCGAGCACACCCTTTGGTGTAATGGCATCGATATGAAACTCCATCGTGCCGTTATCCAGAAGGATCAACTTCGCGTTTTTTGCATCCTTGATGAATCCCGCATGATTTACCTGAATGACCGTACGATCCGACTTCACGTTCGCAAGGTGGGTAAATAACACCTGTTCGTTCCGGTGGATGACAATAGGCTTTTCTGTTACTCCTGTACGGATTTCGGGACCCTTTGTATCCAGCATGATGCCAACAGGGATATTCAGCTTCTTGCGGAGTTTTTTTATGGTGCGGATGGTATCGCCGTGCACGATGTGGTCACCATGAGAAAAGTTGAGGCGAAGAACATTCACTCCATCTTTCATGAGTCGTGTTAATCCTTCCTCCGAACGAACAGACGGTCCGACTGTTGCAATGATTTTTGTGAAGCGCATGGTGCGTATTGTACGAGACTTGTTGGTGGGGGCAAGAGGAATAATGAAGAAGGGATTCGTGAATAGTGAATAGTGAGTAGTGGTTTGAATTATTCAGTGCTCACTTCTGTTCTACTTTGTGCTACCATACGTGCCTCATGAAATCTCCCCGCAACGCTCTTGGTGAAGACTTGGCTCGCATGCTGAAAGGCGGCGTGATTATGGATGTTGTCACGGCAGAACAAGCCAAGATTGCAGAAAAGTCCGGTGCGTGTTCGGTGATGGCGCTGGAGCGTATTCCTTCGGATATTCGTGCACATGGTGGCGTTGCACGCATGAGTGACCCTGGGCTTATCAAAAAAATAAAAGCGGCAGTCACCATTCCGGTCATGGCGAAAGTGCGCATTGGGCATACGGCCGAAGCGAAGATTCTGGAAGCCTTAGAAGTGGATTTTATTGATGAAAGTGAGGTCCTGACGCCGGCAGATCCTTTCGATCATATCGACAAGAGACCGTTCAAGATTCCGTTTGTCTGCGGCGCAACAAATCTTGGTGAGGCACTTCGGCGTATTCAGGAGGGCGCCGCAATGATCCGTACGAAAGGGGAGGCGGGGACAGGAAACGTCGTGGAGGCCGTCCGTCACCTGAAGCTCATCCTTCGTCAACTTACAGATGTACGCTCCATGAACGGACGTGCACTCAAACAATTTGCTCGCGCCGAGCGTACGTCGGTGGATCTTGTAAAGCATGTTCGTCGACTTGGCCGACTTCCTGTCGTCATGTTTACGGCTGGAGGCATCGCAACACCTGCGGATGCAGCACTCCTTATGAGTCTTGGTGCAGAAGGTGTGTTTGTGGGGTCTGGAATCTTCAGTTCTAAAAATCCTGCAAAAATGGCGAGCGCCATGGTGGAAGCAACGACGCATTTCCAGGATGCAAACAAGCTTATAAAGGTTTCTACCAATCTAGGCGAAGCGATGCCAGGATTGGAAGTCGGTTCACTTGGAACAAGAATGCAGGAGCGTGGATGGTGATGTCCTCTGCATAGTAAGAAGAGCCACAATGGGCTAACGAGGGAAAAGTTAGCCGTGTGTGGTCGGATATTGTAAGCTCATTTTGGAGTCATGATCGTTCGTGATGTCCATACGAAGAAAAACGGGTCACAATGGGCTAAAGACGTTTCTCATTATTTGGCTACGAGAGGTCACGTCATTGGTTGGGCGTTTGGACTGTTTTTCAAGTGGTCGCCATCGTATCCCTTATTCGCGGTGCGACGCAGGCACGCATGGCAAGGAGCGGCAATTTTTACGTCCGGTGGTACGATGCGGGTCGCATCATCGGTACAGATCGAAACACGGGACCTACGTCAATTGTATCAGTACTCACGGAACTGGACGGAACTCTAAGAACGGCGCACCCAGGCCACGCTGATCTTTGGCCAGTGCCGCATCCCTAACTTGCGTACGCGTAAGACAACTGTTACTTTGGCTACCGCGAATGCCTCTTGACATGATGATTTTGGGCGATGGAGTTCCGGGAAGGAGGCCGGTCATTGGGGCGGTTCCGATTGTCGGTCAGGACCATGCATGGCTTATGTCATCAGCGGCGCGTCATTCGGCTATGCAAGTGCAGCGCATGCAAAAGTATTATAACCATGATGTAGTGTTCTATACGGGACCTGAAGTCCTCCAATTGCGCACTGAGATTGACCAGATGTCTGGTGATACGGATTTAGAGCCACGTACGGTTAAACTGCTAGCCGATATTCGGAGGCTCTGTGAAGTGGCACTCGAAATGGGACTGTGTATCGAGGTGCGCTCGGATTAGTTAGCGCGATCGGCCGTCCAGTGTTCCGCTTTCGTCCGTGCAAACAGTTTTCCCCGAGGATTCTGCCGTTGTTCGGCTCCTGTCGTAACACCTCGCCTTCGCAAGGACCAGTATCGCCTTGCGAACTGCCGCAGGCAGCCGCGGCCAGTGTTCGGCGAGCCACCCAAGTTCCGCTGCGATCGCAGCGCTTTCGTTCGAAATGGCAGCGCTTTTGGCAGCGCCGATTTCGGCCGATTCGCCGAAGTCGTTATGCTGAATACCAGTTGCGGCGATCGCCACTCCACACGACTTCCTACGCTTCCAATTGGTCGAATGCTGGTTGCCGCGGTTTGCGTCGGTCACTCGGAAAGGATGCGACACCGAAACCTGTCGCGCGGTTCTTTTTCTCCGACGTTCGCAATCGCCGTTGCCGAATATGATTTTCGTAGTTCGTTTCGCCGGGAACGCGTTATACTAGCTAATGTGCGATTGCAGCTAACTCTTCGTCGTTGGGCTTTTACCATCTGGGCATTCAGTGGTTCTGCACTCTTCGCGTTGTTCTTTGTTTACGCGCAGGTTGTTGGAGACAAAGCGTATACGTCACTTCCTGCACTAGCCTATTTTTGGGTCGGTTGGGTGTTGCTCCCTCCGATTTACTTTGTCGAGTTCGGTTTATTATTGCCGATTTGGACACTCTCGCCTCACTTGCTCGATGTGTTCGCACCGCCAATCGCTGTTGTCATTTGCGTAGCTATCGATTTGAGCAGACGCGCCTACAGTAACCACGCCCGTGGTCGTGACTTTCGTTTGTCGCGAATGCAATAGGTCACGGTTGTCCGAGTAAAACGGATTGGATAGCCCTGTCTACTTGCTGGCCCTCGCAAGAACCAGTATTGCCTTGCGAACTGCCGCTGGCTCTGCTTGCACACCTCCAGGGCCCGGGCGTCGGCGACTTTTCAATAGGGCACCAGAGTTAGCTGCCGAATTAATTCGGCAGCTAACAATTCTAAAAAATGAAGGGTGTCCTATACTGCATCCATGCGATCAAGCATTTTTCTTCTCCTGAGCGTTGTTTTCCTTAATGGGGGACTATGGCTATCGAACGGGATGTATCAGCCTGCTGCGCTTGCGTGGGTGTTTGCATCGTTCATCGCGTTGTGTTGCGCGGCATTTTTTTCATGGCGACCATCGAAAGAAGTCCATCCTCTCGTTCTTCTTGCAGTACTTCTTGTGTTCCTTCTTCTGGATGCACTTCGTGCTCCGGGCATCTATATAGAGGATCCCCTCTACCAGCACGCGGCAAAAATCATCTTTTTCATTCTCCTTGTCTTTTCACCGCTTCTCTATGGAACGGAGCTTCGATCTTTCCCGCAGGTGCGCAGGGTCATCTTCCTCATCATCGTCTGCGTTGCGCTCCTCATGCGTATTGCCATGCCCATCGCTTCGCCGGCGCCTGCCATCGATACGTTCACGAACATTCAAGAGTCTGCACAGAATCTTCTGCATGGACGCGACCCTTTTATCACAGTTCCCACAGTGGACCCTTATCACGGAGAGGGAAATTTTGGGTATATACTCCGTGGATACGCCTACATGCCGATCAATTTGTATCTGCAGACGGTCGCGTACTTCTTGACCGGTGATGCGCGCTTCATCTATGTCCTCTTCGATCTCCTTACAGCGGCGTGCCTGTGGCTCCTTGCACGGAAGTTTGTGAATGAAATCCATGCGGATCTCCTCGTGCTGTTGTTTCTCTTCCAGCCACGATCCCTCTTCATTCTGGAGCAGGCGTGGGTGGAGCCCATCCTCACCGGGTTCTTTGCGCTCTTCCTTCTTCTTGCATCGTCCGGAAGAAGAAATGGAATGATGATCACATATGGACTCTTCCTTAGCTGCAAACAGTATCTTCTCTTCTTCCTTGTGCACTGGTTCCTACTGGAACGTCGCATGGTTCGCACTGTCTTCATGCTTGGCGTTGCACTTCTCACCATGCTTCCGTTTCTCGTGTGGCATCCTCTTGGCTTTCTGCAGAATGGACTTCTCTTCCAACTGGAAGGAGCATTCCGTGGCGATAGCCTGACGATTCCATCTTTCCTTGTTCCATGGATCGGGGAAACTCCCAAGCTTTGGAGCATCATTGTTGGTTTTGTTGTGTCCCTCATCACATTCGTGCTCTTTCGTACAAAAGGACTCCGTGGCTACATCTATGCTGTTTCCATCACGACGTTCTCTATGTTCCTGTTCGGGAGCCAGGCATTTTGCAATTACTATGGCTTCGTCTCTGTGCTGATCATCTTTGCGTTGACACTGGATACAGAAAAAGCTTCCGCGTATCCTGTGCGCTCATGACCGTTGGAGTGTTGGCATTACAGGGTGACGTACAAGAGCATCACGATGTTCTGCGTTCGCTTCGCGTGACATCAAAAGATGTGCGTACACCATCGGATCTTGCAGAGGTGGATCGACTCATCCTCCCCGGTGGAGAAAGCACGACTATCAGCCATCTTCTCACGACGAGCGGGCTCTTTCAGGAGATCATCACGCGTCACAAGGACGGTACGCTTCCTCTTTTTGGAACATGTGCGGGCGCCATCCTTCTTGCAAAGAAAATTGTCGGGGGAGCTGTCCCAACACTTGGACTTTTGGATATCACCATCGACCGTAATGCGTATGGATCTCAACTGGATAGTTTTTCCGAAGACATTTCTGTTCCCCTCCTCGGAAGAAAACCACTTGCTGTCTCCTTTATCCGTGCACCGAAGATCACTGCAGTCGGGAAGGACGTTCAGATCCTCGCGTCGTACAGAAAAGTACCCATTCTTGTGCGGCAGGGGACCATCCTGGCATCGTCATGTCACCCCGAAGTGCATGGTGAGGCGCGATTACATCGATTTTTCCTCGGTCTGTAATTCGTTCTTGTGATGGTGGACGAATGAATTACAATGATATCAGCATGGTTCGTCTTTCCTTGTTCGTCGGTGCATTCATTCTGTTCTTTCCTTCTTTTTCTTTTGCGCAGGATGTCAATCCGGAAGAAATCTATTCCCGTGCGCGTGTTGTTTCCATTGACCGTGAGTGGACATGGAAGTCGAACACGCCTGATGCCGTCGATCAGGCATTTCAGCTGTACACCGTGGAGATCACAACGGGTTCGGAGAAGGGAAAACGTGTGCAAATCCAGAACGGCGCACGCGATGATGAACGTGTGAGCGTGGGTGAGACCATTGTGATCACAAAAACGATTGTCGATCCGCAATACCGTGATGATACGCAGGGCGATGTGTACCACATGAGCGAGAAGTACAGGTTGCCTTCGGTCTACGGCATGTTCGCAGTCTTCTTTTTCCTCACCATTCTCTTTGCAAGGCTGAAAGGCTTCACATCCATCCTCGGCCTCTTCTTCAGCATTGTCATCCTCTCCACGTTTGTTGTTCCTCGCATCCTCTCGGGAAGTAATCCGCTGACAGTAAGTATCCTTGGCGCGCTCATGATTTCAATCGTCTCCATGTATCTTGCCCATGGGTTTCGGAAACGCACAACGATTGCGTTGATTGCGACTCTCATCACCATCGGCTTCTCTGCACTCATTGCCATTGCGTTTGTGCATTGGGCAAAATTGTTTGGCTTGGGAACAGAGGAAGCCTTTTTCTTGCAGATTGGTGTGCGGAACACGTTCAATCTCCGCGGACTCCTCTTGGGTGGCATCATCATTGGTGCACTGGGTGTGCTTGATGACATTACAACAGCACAAACGGCATCGGTGGATGAAATCAGCAAGGCAAATCCGTCCCTCGGGTTCGATGAACTGGTGCGGCGTGGCCATTCCATTGGTCGCGAGCACATCACGTCACTTGTGAATACACTTGCACTTGCGTACGTTGGCGCATCACTTCCACTTTTGCTCATCTTTTCCGCTTCTCATAGCGAGCCTTTGTGGGTTCTGCTCAATCGTGAGTACATCGTCGAGGAACTTGTCCGTACGCTCATCGGCAGTATCACGTTGATCCTTGGCGTTCCTATTTCGACATTCTTGGCTGCCATGTTTCTCCGTGCAGACCCGCACGCAAAGCCTGTTCATGGGGATGGGGGACATGGACACCATCACTAAAAGGACCACTTGAAAGGATCCAAGAATCAACACGATAAAAAGTAAAAAACTTTTGTATTGGAATTTTTTTGATGAAATGCTCTTGCAATTGCAATAGTGTTGCATTAGCATGTGTCTGCTTTTATTTTTTTCAACATTTTCTTATGCCGACAGGCACTATAAAAAAAATGATGACTGCCAAGGGATTTGGCTTTATCACTGCCGAAGACGGCAAAGATCTTTTCTTCCATGCCACCTCCTGTAACGGTGCATACGACTCCTTCCGTGAAGGGCAACAGGTGTCCTTTGACCTCGAACAGAGTGATAAAGGTCCACGAGCAGTGAATCTTGTAGCAACTGCATAACTTTTCTCCCATGACATCCTCCGTTCTCTCTATACTGAAAGAAAGCGGGTACCGCGATACGGAACCTCGACGACTCGTTGTAGAGGCTCTTGAGCGGATGAAAGATCCTGTTTCTCCGTACGATATTCATGCGTGGCTCCGGGCGCGCAATCACGCTGTGAATACCGTCACGGTGTACCGCGTGATTGCCGTTCTGGAAAAACTCGGGCTTGTGCACAGGCACCCGTGTGATGGAACCGTTTCTCTCTGTGCAAAGCCGCATGCATCGGGGCAACATCTCTTTTTACACTGTCACGATTGTGGCTCCATCGAAGAATGCGTTAGTCGCTCTCTCCAGCGCACAATCAAGCTTCTCGCTTCCAAAGAGGGGTTTCATCCTTCCTCTTCCATCGCAGAAATCAACGGCACATGCCGATTGTGTTCCTAATCCTTTTGCAGCGGGAAGCTTTCTCTACATTGCATGACCTGGTTTACTTCCGGAACTTCATCGCGAGTCGCGCATCGGTCAGGCGATCATTCAATTGCTTTTATTGATGTCCGGAATTGGCGTGATGTTCCTGCTCACATTTTCGGAATAAAACTTGCATGGAGCTTCTCGTTCCGTGATACTTCTGCCGGATGGACACCATGCCCGTTACAGCCCTGACGAAGGGGCTCGCCCGTTCCGATCGTCTTGCTGTTCACGCTGCGTACCGTTTTGCTCTGAAGCATCTGTCGGATGTTCATCGCCGCAGTGGACAAAACTACGCATTGCACGGAGCCGAGGTCGCGCGTGCTGTTGCAGAGGCCGCTCCACGCGGGGAAATTCTTTCCATTGCGCTGCTTCACGATCTCCTCATGCATCCCGATGGCGCAGAGCTTCTTAAAAGAGCACCGTTAACACAGGAGCAACGTGCGCTTGTGGGACGAATGCACGAACTTCGGCGCCTTCATATTGATGAAAATACCGCCGATCTAGACCGCGTCATCGATGCATTTGCCGCGGATCCTACCATCCTTCTCCTTCGCATGGCGCATCGTTTAAACGATGTCCGTCAGCTGTACCGGTTTAGTCCGGCTCTTCGTAAGTCCATCGCGCGCGAGACACTCCACATGTACAGCGCTATTGCAGGTCGTCTTGGACTCCATGTCTGGCGACATGAAATGGAAGATATTTGTTTTACAGAGCTGGAGCCCAAAAAAGCCGAACAGTTGCGACTCTGTTTTCATGCCATGACGGCAAAAGACCATGTGTGTTTTGAGCAGACCATGCGTTATCTTAAGAAATCGTTTCGCGCAGAGAACATGCGGTGCTCTCTCTCCTTCCGCACCAAAACATTGTATTCGACGTATCGCAAGATGCTCATCAAAAACAGACGCTTCGAAGAGCTTACCGATCGTCTTGCAATCCGCATTGTTGTGCCGGACATCCCTTCCTGTTACCGCGCGCTTGGTATTGTCCACGCGAATATGCATCCTATTCCAGGAAAACTGAAAGATTACATCGGCTCGCCAAAACAGAACGGATACCGTTCTATCCACACTGTTGTCTATCCACTTCCCAGTGTGACCGAGCAGCCGATGGAAATTCAAATTCGCACGCCAGAAATGCACCATGAATGTGAGCTCGGTATTGCTGCTCACACCGTGTATAAGGATATGCAGTATGCACTTTCTACCAGCCAAGCCCGCGTCGATTTATTCCGGAATCTTTCTGTGCTCCGTGACGAAGTGCGTTCTCCGGAACAGTTTGAGCAGGCACTTCGCAATTATTATCGTGCAGATCATCTGCTTATTTTTGACGATGCAGGAAAACTCTATCAAATTCCAAAGCCTGCAACAGCGCTTGATTTTGTTGTGCATGCATTTACACAGCGTGCCGCTTTTTTGAAAGAGATTTCTATCAATGGTAGAAAGCGACCTATCCACACGCTTCTTCACGATGGCGATACGGTAAAAGTAGTGTTTGGTCGCCTGCGGACACTTGAAAAAAGGTGGGTTCTTCTGGCGGAGCAGGAGAGTGTGCGGGGGGATCTGAAGCGAATGCTTCGCAATGTCGTGACAAACGCTTAGCACTTTGAAAAATTGACTTCCTCAAGCACAATCACACAGAATTTCTCTCTCTCATGAGACATCCCACATGGTCCCTGCCCATAGAGCAGCTTGCTGCCCAACTCGAAACACATGTTGTCGATGGACTTTCCGATGTGGAGGCAGAACGACGCCTGCAGCAGAACGGGGCAAATGTTTTGGCAACGGCGAAGCAGCGATCACTCCTCTAGATCTTCCTCGCG
>CAZEUQ010000024.1:0-11492 GCA_964515125.1 uncultured Candidatus Peribacteria bacterium | reverse complement strand
GTATTACCTCAAGTAGTCCCATGAGAGGCAGCGCGTGTTTTTGTGCACTTGTGAGGAAGGGGATCTGATGGAACATTGCAAAGAGGAATGCGTGGTACAGCGCAAAGACTGCAATTGGAATCATGAGCCAGAGAATGGAATTCCATCGCCGTCGTAGCAACATGGTAAGTCCTATTGTTCCTACGAACAGGATGTTCACTTCGCGCGAAAGAACGGCGAGGCTCAAGAGGATTGCACCGACGCCATCCACCTTGTCTTTTTGTATGACACGTAGAAGAAAAAGAGTGAGAAGACACAGTGTGAGTGGCTCTGCGAGAGAGAAATGGAGCCCCACCATAGCAGCCGGTGAAAGAATGAAAGCCCATGCTGCAAGATACTGATCAAAACGCATGAGTCGCCATGCTGCGACCATCAATGCGCAGAGATTGATGAGGAGAAAAGACCAGGGTAGAAGTGCTGCCGATCCGAATGCGAGGAGATACGCGAAGAGGGGCAGAAGAATCCTCTGATAGGAATAGGAAATAAAAGAGATATCTCCAAGAGGAGGCCAGGATGATGGCGTGAAGAGAAGTGGGACGGACTTCGCAATGGCGTAGTAGTGCATGCCGTCGTAGCCTGGGACATCCAAGACGATTGTTCCCGGCGGAACGTCGATGATCTCGGCCGTTTTTTTATCAATATGGAAGAGTGATGAAATATTGCCGTGATACGGAACTGTGTACATCGCGATAACGATCATTAATGCAATCACCATGCCAGCGCGATGAAGGATCTTTTTGTTCATTACAAAGAAAGATAGCGATATCCATCCATCTCGAAATCGTTGGGGTTCCAGAGCGACTTTACATCATAGAAAATTCCTCCTTTCTTCAGGGCTTTTTTCACCTCAGCAGGTTTTATCGTTGTGTATTCCCTATGAGAAACGCCGAGAATTATGAGGTCATAAGGACCCTTTTCGAGCGATCCTTGTTCCATTTCAAGTTCTTGGATTTGCCCTTCTGTAAGCCACGGATCGTGCCCGTCTACGTGCAGGCCGTCGGCTTTGAGCTTGCGGATGAGGTCATGAATCTTTGCATTGCGCGTATCGGGAACGTTCTCCTTGAATGTGAGTCCCAGTACAAGGGTTCGTGCTCCGTGCGGATTGATCTTTTGCTCCGCCATCACGCGGAGAATTTGCTTTTCGATGAATGTCGGTTGCGTGTCGTTCATTTTTCTTCCCGCGGAAATCACTTCGGTATGCATCCCGAGTTCATTGGCTTTGTGGACAAGGTAATACGGATCGACACCAATGCAGTGACCACCGACAAGTCCCGGTGAAAATTTGAGGAAATTCCACTTCGTTCCGGCAGCATTGAGCACATCACTCGTCCGAATGCCAAGACGGTCACACAGGCGAGCAATTTCGTTCATGAGGGCAATGTTGATGTCGCGCTGCGTGTTCTCCAGCGCCTTCGCAAGCTCTGCGACTTTGATGTTCGACGCCTTGAATATGCCTGCTCTCACGATCTTTCCGTAGACCATCTCCAACCACTCCGTTGTGGCTTCATCTTGCCCTGCAACGACTTTCACAATTTTCTCGATCGTATGCTCTTTATCGCCAGGATTGATGCGTTCCGGGGAGTATCCCACCGTAAAATCCGTACCATTTTTTAGGCCTGATGCTTTTTCTAGAATTGGTACGCAAATGTCTTCCGTGACGCCGGGGTAGACCGTCGATTCATACACGATGACGGATCCCTTTTGGAGATTCTTCCCTACAGACTTACTCGCTTTTTCGACGAGGGATAAATCCGGCACGTTTGCATCATCAACAGGAGTGGGGACGGCAACAATGATCGTGTTTGCATGCTTGATGACAGATGGATCTGCGGAGTACTCAATGGTTGTCTTTTTGAGATCATCAGGAGAGAGTTCGTGTGTCCAATCTTCGCCGTTTTTGAGCGTCTCAATCCTTTTTTCGTTCACATCGAATCCATATGTTTTCCACCCCGTTTTCCCGAACGCTGCGGCAAGTGGAAGGCCAACATAGCCAAGACCCACAACGCAAAGAATAGGTTCCTTTTTCTCCATACTTGGATTGTAGAGGTTTTTCGCGCCTTTCGCATTTGTTTCAATACCGAATATATCTGTATAAATGGGTGTCGAGATCCACTTCTAGAGCCATGGTGTCGGAGACACAGCAGGCGGGGGGGCTTACAGCAATCCCACGACGCTGTACATTTCATTGCCATGAAGGAAGCGCATGTTTGGACAGGGCGGATCATTCGAGGGGTTGCCTTTCCAGAGGATCATGTGCGTCACACCGCGTTTCCAGCGTAGCTGCTTTATGACGGCACAATCGGGGGTGGAATTCGGTTCATACAAGGGCTGCACCTCCTGGATTCTTTTGTACCATTCCACAATATCGTTGTCTCCGAATGGATGACTCTTCCAGTCCACATACACGGGCGCACCCGTTTGCAGCCGAAAGAACATGAACTCCTTATTCTTCGGAGGAATGAGGTAGGTCGTGCCTTCTCTCAACGTTTCCGATACATAACGCACAATATCCTGATACTCCGCGGACTTCGGATTGTAATTTTTATGAAGGTACGGAGCCATCAACGTTGCTCCGTATACGACCGATGCTCCTATGGCGAGAATGCTTCCTATTTCTAATAATCGTCTGATTATTGGTTTGTCGTGCAACAATTCATCAAGACGCATTGCGATGTAACCAAGTATCACGGTGAGTGCCAGTGGCATAAGAATCACCGAGATACGCCACGGAAACAGGAGCATCAAACTTTCATTGTTCAGGATGATGGTGAGAAGTGTCAGGCAGATGCAGATTGTGAGGGGGATGAGCAGCACAAGCGCTATGCGTGTTCTGCGCACAAGCCATAGTGCGCCAAGAACAAAGACAATACGCTCAAAAGGATGCGATAGTGCCGCGGAGGGCAGTGCGTGATGCGGAATTCTGATATGGACGAGGATATCCTGTGCCTGCTTCATCAATTCGGGAGTTGTGGGGAATGCAACGGTAAGAAGCGTGAAGACAAACGGCGGAGCGAGTGTGATTGTTCCAAGCGCAATCATTTCGAGTCCTTCGTGCAGAGATCGTTTTTGAAAAATCTCTACGAAAAAATACGTAGCGATGAGTGCTCCCGAACAGAGAAGATAGGTGGCGTGCATCCATGGCACGAGCCCCGCAATGAGAATGGCCGTTTTCACTTTTTCTTTCAGGAAAAAGGAGACGGATGTGACAAGGAATACACCGAAGAGTGCGGGCTGAAAAATGGGGCCGAGCAGATAAAAATTTGCGACCCCATTAAAGAGCACGTTTCCCATATCCATCGTCATGATCATCCACAATGCGGAATGAATGCCAATGAAGGCACCGAGGAAAAGGAGATACGCTGTACGTGATGATCGTATCTTCCAGAGGCAATCTGCGATGGAGATCATACTCACGGCATACACTCCAAGGAGCAGCATGTGGTAGACATAAAAAAGTCCGTCAAAAAGGAAGCGGTGTGTGAAGGCGACGATTGCGGTAAAGAGGGGAAATGCATCCAACGTGAAGAAGAGCCAGTCATGATTGAGGAGCCCAAATCCTGCTTTTGCGAGCCCATGAAGATAGTATTGGTGGGCAAAGAAGAGGGGTTCCTGTGTATAAGCGAATCCCAGCAGGATACTCATTGCTAGATAGATGCCGCTTTGCAGAAGCCATGGATGGATTTTTCTTCGCATCGCGGACAGTGTCCCCCAAATGTTCCCAGAGGGCAAAACCACACGTCTCCCATCTTTCCCCATCTTCCTTTATGCTCTGCCCAATGGAACGCTTCCCTCTTCAGCTAGGAGTCGGCACATTAGATCTGACACAACGCGAGAAAGATCTCGTTCTGGAGTCACTGAATTCGAATCGCCTTTCCTATGGCCCCATGAGCCGTAAGTTCGAGGCAGATTTCGCGGCACTCCACGATTCCAAGTACTCCATCTTGGTTAATAGCGGCACGAGCGCCCTTTCCATTGCTGTTGCATGCTTGAAAGAAACAGAGGGATGGAAGGATGGTGACGAACTTATCGTTCCTGCGCTCACCTTCGTTGCAACGGCAAACGTCGTGCTCGATCACAATCTCACCCCCGTCTTCGTCGACTGCGATCCAAAAACGTACAACATCGATCCTGCAAAGATTGAAGCGAAGATCACCTCGCGCACAAAAGGCATGATGATCGTGCATCTCTTTGGGCAGGTTGCTGATATGGACCCTATCCTTGCCATCGCGAAAAAACATAATTTAAAGATTATCGAAGATTCCGCAGAAACCATGGGCGTTTCTTACAAAGGAAAGAAAACGGGCTCGTTTGGAGAGATCAGCTGTTTCTCTACCTATGTTGCGCACTTGATTGTGACAGGTGTTGGCGGTCTTGCAGTTACATCAAGCGAAAAATATGCGGAGATTCTTCGCAGCATCGCAAACCACGGACGTGACGGGATTTACCTTTCAATTGATGATGATAAAGACATCGATGGTGCGAAGTTTAAGGAGGTCATCAAGAGACGTTTCAAATTTGTTCGTCGAGGTTTTAGCTTCCGCGCGACGGAGATGGAAGCGGCACTCGGCATTGGCCAGTTGGAACGCTTAGACCAGATTCTCTCCTCCCGCCAAAAAAATGCACACTGGCTCATCGAGCACCTGCAAGACTCCAATCAGTATCTTCAGCTGCCATGGTATGACCGCGAAAAACAGGGTCATGCCTTCATGATGTTCCCCATTGTCATCAGACCCAATGCCCCCTTTACGAAGGAAGACTTGGTGAATTACTTGGAAGAATGGAATATAGAAACACGCGACATGGTGCCGCTTATCAATCAGCCGGTGTATGTGCCCATGAATATTCGTGAAGAGGAATATCCTGTTGCGACCTGGGTGAATAACAATGGATTTTATATTGGATGTCATCAGGGGTTTTCGGAGAAGGAACTGCGCTATATTGTGGATGTGATGCATCAATTCATAAAAGAACATGAGTAAGCGAGCGCTCATTACCGGCATTACGGGGCAGGATGGCTCCTACCTTGCTGAGCTCCTGCTTTCGAAGGGGTACGAAGTCCATGGCCTCGTGCGTCGCGCATCTACCTTTAATCGTGGACGCATCGAACATCTTTTCCAGGATCCCCACACCACGCACGTTCCGCTTACGCTCCATTACGGAGACATGAGTGACGGCAATTCATTGCTTCGCATCCTTGAAATTGTAAAACCCGATGAAATTTATAACCTTGCCGCACAAGCACACGTGGGAGTGAGTTTCGATATGCCGGAATATACCGGTGATGTAACGGGCATCGGCACGGTTCGTCTTTTGGAGGCACTGCGCTCCAGCGGGCAAAAAAGCAGATTTTACCAGGCCAGTAGTAGTGAACTGTTTGGAAAAGTGTTGGAAATTCCACAAAAGGAGACGACACCGTTCTACCCACGAAGTCCCTACGGTTGTGCAAAAGCGTATTCCTACTACATCACAAAAAATTATCGTGAAAGTTACGGCATGTACGCCGTGAATGGCATTCTCTTTAACCACGAATCACCGCGTCGTGGAGAAAACTTTGTCACGCGGAAGATCACGATCTCCATCGCGCGTATTCTTGCAGGACTGCAGGACTGCATTTACCTCGGAAATCTGGAGGCAAAGCGGGACTGGGGATACGCAAAGGAATACGTAGAGGGCATGTGGATGATGCTCCAGCAGCCCGAGCCCGACGACTTTGTTCTTGCAACAGGGAAGGATTATTCCGTTCGTGAATTTCTGGAGTTTTGCCTGAAAGCGGCAGGGATCTCGTTTGAGAAGAAGGGCGAAGGAATCCATGAGGTGTATGTCGACACAAAAACAAAGAGGGACATTGTGAAAATTGACCCGGCATACTGCAGGCCTGCGGAAGTAGATACTCTTTTAGGAGATGCAACGAAGGCGAAGAAGATTCTTGGGTGGGAGCCAAAAACGACGTTGGAGGAGCTTGCGACGCTCATGCTTCAAGAAGATATGAAGGCGTTGCATATTTCCCCTCAACGATCATGATGAAACAGTGGAACGGCAAGTGTGTCGTGGTGACAGGTGGCACGGGCTTTATCGGCAGTTTTCTTGTGGAGCGCCTTCTTGATGCCGGCGCGAAGGTTCGTGTTCCCATGCGTGCCATGAACTATCGCGCTCTTTCAGAACGCAGAGATGAAGTGGAATGGATGGAAGGTGATTTGCGGAGTGCCGACTATTGCCAGATGCTTGTTGCGAACGTAGATCATGTTTTCCATCTGGCATCGCACCGCCGCAATGTTGCCTACCACCAAAAATACTGTGGCGATGTGATGGCGGAAAATGTCCTTATGACGGCTGCACTCATCCAGGCTTTAAAGGAGTGGAAAAGCACGCCTGTGACGTTCTTAAGCACGGCAAATGTGCCACCAACGAGCGATGTTCTTGCCCTGAGTCAGGGAGAGAAGATTGATGGATATGTTCTGGGGAAGGCTCTCTGCGAGACATTGTGGTTTGCGTCTGCAAAGCAGAGAAAGTTTCCTCTCCTCATTGCACGTCCAGTGGGAGTATATGGTCCACGCGATACGTTCTCGGAAGAAGGGAATGTCATCCCGTCACTCATGCTTAAGGCTCGTGATAGCGAAAAGGAATTGAAGGTCTGGGGGACCGGCGAACAGGAACGGGCATTCCTCTATGTTGAAGATTTGATCAGCGCCATCTTCACCATGATTGATGCAGGTGCACAAGGCATGCAGTACATCGTCCCTTCCAATGTGCTCACAATTCGTGATCTTGCCTTCAAGATCCGAGACCTCGTTCATCCGTCTCTTGATGTTGTTTTCGATACCACGAAGCCTGAGGGTAGCAGGAGCATCGCGAAGCTGCCAAACCATCCATCGCTTGATGCGTTCGCATGGACATCCCTCGATGAGGGTCTGAAGAAGACGTTTGCGTGGTGGCAGCATAAAGAGGAGTAGGCAGAAGACAGACGTCAGAAGGCAGTACTGTGCATTCCCTGTACTTTCGGTATGCTACGGGTCGTGTCCAAGACTCTCATTATCATTCCCAGCTTCAATGAGCGCGAGAACATCGCCTCGCTCGTTGAGCAGATTCTTCTTGAGAGGGAAGATTTGGACATCCTTGTTGTTGATGATTCATCGCCGGACGGAACAGCGGGAATTATCGAAGAACTTCAAAAAAAACATCCTTCCCGACTCAATTTGATCGTTCGTGCGGGAAAAGGAGGTCGCGGCTCCGCAGTGCTCCGCGGTTTCCAATTTGCATTGGAGCGTGGTTATGACCAGGTGTTCGAAATGGACGCTGATTTTTCCCATAAGCCTTCTGAATTGCATCTCTTCTTTGCGAAAATGCCCGAGCACGATGTCGTCGTAGGGTCGCGCTATCTTCCTCAAAGTGAGATTCATCACTGGGGATGGCGCCGCACGATCTTCAGTAGATTTGCGAATATGTATGCGCGGTTTATTCTCGGTATTCCCATTTCCGACTACACAAATGGATATCGACTGTACGCAAGGAAGGCTCTAGAAGCGCTGGATATCGATTCCATTGAAGCAAAAGGATACGTTGTTCTCTCCGAGATTGCCTACCAACTTCACAAAAAAGGAATGAAGTTTGGGGAAGTGCCGACCATCTTCGTAAACCGCAGACGGGGAGCCTCAAACCTCTCTTTCGGAGAAATACGAGAAGCTTTTCTCTCCGTGCTTCGCATCCGTTCACCAAGGCTTACATTGCATCTTGAGCAGGTCATCCGCTTCGCGTTCTGTGGCGGGACAGCAATGCTCATCGATATGGGCACGCTCTACTTCCAAGTGGAGCATCTTCATATTGATCAATTCTTGGCAGTGTATCCTTCCGCGGTTCTTTCACTGACATTTGTTTTCCTCTCGAACAAATTCTTCACGTTTCGTGGACATGAAGGGTCATGGTTTCGGCAAATTGCAAAATTTCTTATGGTCTATGGTGTAGGCGCAGGGTTTAATATTACGATTTATACGCTTTTGACCGTCCTCGGCGTGTATTACCTTGTCTCAAAACTCATCGCGATTGCCATCGTCGCATTCTGGAATTATGCACTCTTGCATTGGTTTGTGTTCCATAAGAGGGAATAGGGATAGACCGGGACCACCTGTGTCATGTATAGTGTCCTTGTCTGTTCTTTTGGGCCGAAAAACAAGGAGAAATGACATGGCTGAAACATTGAGCAAGCTTGTGGAGTTTAATCCACTGTCGTTCTGGCTCATCTTCCTTTTCTTTGTCTTTGGTCTGAGTTCCGTTTTTGCGGGAGTGATCCTTTTCCTGAACGAGCAAATTGAACCAGGAGGAAAGGCATTGCTTGTAGGTATGGTATTCATACTCATGTGCCTGATCACCCTCATCGCACAGTATGGACAAATGCAGAACAGCAAGAAAAGGGTTCCACCACGCCAACGTGGTGTGAGCTACCACGCTAGTCCCTTTGGGGCTGGCGTTTTTATGAATTTTTCTTATACCACTCTACCGACCGCTTGATTCCTTCATCCAGGTTGATGGTTGGCTTATAGCCAAGTAGTTTCTTCGCTTTCGAGATATCTGCAATATAGCGAATCACTTCACCTGTACGGGGTTTACCGATCGTAATCGTTGACGAGCTTTCTTGCAGCTTCTTGATCATTTCCGCAAGCTCAAGGATCGTCCGTCCTTCTCCATAGGCGAGGTTGATCGTCTCGCCTTGTACGCTCTCAAATTTTTGGAGAATCAATTCGATACCAGCAACAGCATCGTCAATGTACGTGAAATCGAGGCATTTTTCCTTGCCGAAGACGGTCATCGGTTCGTTCTTCTGCGCAAGACGAATGAAGAGGGGAACGACGCGGATGGAATCGTCGTACATGCCGTAGACGTTACTAAAGCGGATGATGACGGCATCGATGTCGTAACATTTGGCATAGGCATGCACGAGCGCCTCTCCCCCTACCTTGCTTGCAGTATACGGGCTCTCGCAGTTTTCAACGCGCACGAGGTCTTCTGTCAATTTGTTCGCCGCAATGTTTCCATATCCTTCACGCGATGACGCGAAGATAAATTTCTTCACACCTCGTTTTCGCGCGTACTCAAGCATGGTGAAGAGCGTCAAAAAATTATCACGCGCACGCTCGGGGTTCTCCACAAGTTCATACACGCGTGCATTTGCGGCAAGGTGAATCACGATGTCCGCAGCAGGAAGTTTTTCAATGCAGGAAAGATCACGCAGGTCTGCCTGCACCGTTATGTCATCCACCGTCTTTTGCCATGTATTCTTCACCCAATCCACACCCGATACCGCATGGCCATGGGCTATCAGCGTTTCGCAGAGCCGTGTACCGATGGTGCCGGAACTTCCTGTAACGAGTATGTTCATAAGAATTTACTGATTGTTATTGCGAGGATCACTTGCCCTGAGCGCAGTCGAAGGGTCGGTCGGATACTAGCGTATTTTCCGTAGTTTCCCTAGGCTAGGAGGTGATGCTTTCCGTTATCCTGCCTACCTTCAACGAGGCGAAGAACATTGCGACGATCGTTGGACGCGTGCAGAATGCCATGGAGGGAGTGGACTACGAGATCATCATTGTGGATGACAACTCGCCGGATCATACCTGGAAGGTTGCACAGGAACTTGCACACGGACGCGATAACCTTCACATCGTCAGGCGCATTGATAAACGTGGTCTTAGTTCTGCCGTCATCGATGGTTTTTTGGCTGCAAAGGGGAATGTACTTCTCGTGATGGATGCCGATGGCCAGCACGACACATCATTGTTGTTACAGCTTGGCAGGGCAGTGGAAGAGGGGGCAGGTATCGCAATTGGCTCACGATACATAGAAGGCGGCAGTGTTGGGCAGTGGGATGAGCGGCGATACGCATTAAGCCGGCTTGCCACGCGTCTTGCCATCAACCTCTGCAAAGTGAAGGTAGCGGATCCTATGAGCGGCTACTTTGCCATCAGCCGTACAGTGTTTGAGCGTGCGCTCCCGAAATTGAACCCTAAGGGATTCAAAATCCTCTTGGATTTCCTTGTTCACGTCCCAAAAAATACTGCTGTACGGGAAATTCCTCTCCAATTTGGTGAACGTATGGCAGGGGAGAGTAAGTTGAGTCGTAAGGTTCAAATTGAATTTCTGGAATACCTGTATGACGTCACGTTTGGGAAATGGATTCCTCTTGTCTTCGTAAAATACTGCATTGTGGGGCTTTTTGGCGTTGTCGTGAATCTGGCTGCGTACATGCTCATCGCTTCATTTTTCCGCGAACATGCATCCCTCCCTGTGTTCGGATTTTCCGTTGCTGTGGTGGGGGCTACACAAATCGCCATTGTGTTTAATTTTCTGCTCAACAATGTGTGGACCTTCTCCCTCTCTCGGCTTCGTGGCATCCGCATGCTGACTGGCTTTTTGAAATTTGAGGTGGCATGTGCATTCGGTGCCATTGCCAATTTTGCTGTAAGTTCGTACTTGTTTTCCATCGGGTGGGCCGAACTTCTTTGTGTGATCATTGGCTCTATGGTGGGCGTTGTGTGGAATTACACAATGAATAGGCTCCTTACTTGGAGGACTGTATGAAGAAAGAGGCATCCTTCCCTTTGTGGCAGATCTTCCTCATCACGATTGTTTTCCTCATGTTCATTGAACTCGCGCAGCTGGTTCGTTTAAGAGCGCTCTACCTTGATTCCAAGGAACGCCTTCTTGTCACGCACACGCTCCAGCGCCTTGCGGATGAAGAAGGATGGTTCCTTTCGGACTTCTCTCTCATGCGCATCGACCGCCGCCAGATGCAGTTTATGCACATTCCACATCACAGAGGATACGACCCTTCCATTTGCTATTTTGCCCGCTACTCGGAATCTTCTCCGCCCATCAAATGCCACGCATTGTAATCGTTCTTCTCTTGCAGGCATACGCTGTGGTGTTCGCACTATGGCAGAACATGAATGGCGTACGGTCCGAAGAGGCCATCTCGCTCCTGAATATTCCTTCGCGTGATCCTCCACTCATACGTACGATTCTTCATCGCACGGAGTTTATAACCTGGGGCGATTTTTTCTGGCGCATCGTTTTTGCAACACTACTCATTCAAGCGGTGTGGTTCATCTACGAAACGGCTCATGGTCTTTCCAAAAAATTCAGACTTCTCCTGTGCGGGGCATGGCTCTTTTCTGCTTCTCTCATTCTGAATGCAGGGACAGTCACCACAACGCAACTCACTGCCCTACAGGCACTCCTCTTTATTCTGCTCCTTACCATGGAGCAGGACACAAAAACGGGAGGGCTCCTGACACGCTTTAAACGGTATATCAAAGCCGAAAAAGAGCCATCTGCCATCATGCACTTTCTTCATGATGTTCTGCATGGCAACGATGAGCGGCTTGCATTTTTGGTGGGTTCGCTCTGGCTTCTTTCCCTATTCACGTCCTTCTCCATTATTCTCTTCTTCCCGATCGTCGTTC
>CAZEUQ010000023.1:0-11593 GCA_964515125.1 uncultured Candidatus Peribacteria bacterium | reverse complement strand
CGCAGGAAGAATCCTGCTCTCCTTTTTTTAATTAGAACAACGTATAAATAAACGGCGCCAAAGCCGATGTCTGCGCGAAGACAAGCAGAAATCCAAACAAAACCAACACAAGGAGAATCGGCGCAAGCCACCATTTCTTTCGTACACGTAAAAACGACCAGATGTCCGAAAAGATGGAGAGTTTTCCATGCGCCATGACTGAATCATGTCATAGAAGATGACTCCGATCAATCGAGTGCGAATTGTGCCAGGTACTTCTCTCTCGCCTCTCCTTTCAGGAGGTGTTCGTTCTCTTTTTTGGAAAGAACGATAGAGCCAAGAACAAGATAATCCATGTCGGTATTGAGGAAGCAAAGAAGCGCATCACGCGGAGAGCAAACAATAGGCTCGCCACGCACGTTGAAGGACGTATTGATGATAACAGGACACCCCGTGCGATCGGCAAAGCGCTTGATGAGCTCGTAGTAGCGAGGATGCTGGTCGCGCCGGATGGTTTGGATGCGCGCGGAGTTATCCACGTGTGTCACGGCAGGAATGCCGTCTTTCTTTACGGGCGCAACAAGGAGCATGTAGGGGCTTTCGCGATCGAGATCGAACCATTCCGAGACGCGATCCTCCAGCACCGTTGGCGCAAAGGGGCGAAACGACTCCCGAAACTTGATTTTCAGGTTCACTTTCTGCCAGTTCTTTTCATTCCGCGCATCGGCGATGATGGAACGTGCGCCGAGCGAACGCGGACCGAATTCCATGCGACCCTGGAACCATCCGATCACGTTTTCGCCATCGATGAGTGATGCGACGTGATCGAGGAGTGATGTTTCGTCCGAGAATTTCTTCCATGTGACCGATCCATCGAGTTCTTTTGGGGCTTCATAACGAAGATACTTCTCAATGTCTTCATCCGAAAACTCCGGACCACAGTACACATGGTGCATTTCGTTCTCGGATGTTTTGGGGTTCTTAAGCATGGAATGCCACACATACTGCGCAGCGCCAAGTGCCCCACCTGCATCTCCCGATGCTGGCTGGATGAAGATATTTTTGAAGGGCCCTTCGCGCAGAATGCGTCCATTTGCAACACAGTTGAGAGCAACGCCACCAGCCATACAAAGGTTTTCCGATGGATGAAGCGTATGGGCATGGCGAACGATCTTCAGCATCACCTCTTCTGTCACTTTTTGGAGAGACGCCGCAATATCTTTATGCTTCTGCTCAAGAGGAGCATCCTGCTTTCGTGGCGGCCCTCCGAAAAGAGCATGGAAATGTCGGTTGGTCATCCGAAATCCATACGTGTAGGCAAAATACTTCATGTTAAGCCGATAACTTCCATCTTCTTTTAGATCGATAAGCTTCCACATTTGATCGAGATACGGCGTTGGATCTCCATACGGAGCAAGTCCCATCACTTTGTACTCCGCGCTGTTGACTTTAAACCCGAGGTATCCCGTGACGGCAGAATAGAGGAGGCCAAGTGAATGCGGAAAACGGATGGATTGAGTGAGTGTGAGATCGCTTCCTTTGCCATAGCCGATGGTCGTTGTGTCCCATTCGCCGACTCCATCGACGGTGACAACCGCTGCATCATCAAAAGATGAACTGAAGTACGCACTTGCAGCGTGGGAAATGTGGTGATCCGTGAAGAGGATTTCCCCCTGATACTTCAATTCCTTTGCAATCTGCTGACGCATCCATAATTTTTTTGTGAGCCATAACGAGAACGACTGAAGCATCTGAAAGTACCCCAGAGGCCAGCAGTCGATGGCTGTTACCAAGATCCTTTCAAACTTTGTGATAGGCTTGTCATAAAACACAACGTACGTGATGTCATCTTTTGTCATGCCTGCCTCTTTGAGGCAATACTCAATCGCGCGATGAGGAAAATTCTCATCATGCTTGATGCGCGTAAAACGCTCTTCGTGTGCGGCTGCAACCAAGACACCATCCTTGAGGAGTGCTGCTGCACTATCGTGGTAATAACATGAAATGCCAAGGATGAAGACAGGTTTCATTTAAAATGGGTGACGAAGATGTTCCAGTGTCGGTTCTTCCTGTTCACGCGCAATCCAGTAGGTGGATGATTGTTCGGTATGAGGCAGAAACCGTAACAACCAACGTACGATGGCATATGGCCCAATGATAACGATATAGAGAATCGTGAGGATAATACGGCCATTGATCCAGCCAAGAACATGCGCAAAGCGCATCCAAGCATTGTAGAACGGTTTGAAAAAAGCCCTCATGGGCATTCAGCATACCAAAAACACGCTATAGTGTCGCCTGCAATGCGTGCGATCTTGCGATATCTTCTCGGCATTCCCTTTGTACGCGATGTCCTTACGCTCCAGGCGGGGGGGGTGATCGGTATTGGCATCAGTCTTCTGACATCCATTCTGTATGCGCGACTTCTGGGACTGGAGCGTTACGGAACGTATGCAATTGTCCTGGCATTTACAGGAACCATCGGTATCGTTGTGAACTGGGGACAAGGTTCATCCATGACCACATTTTTCGCAGAGGAGTACGGAAAGAAGAATCGGGAAGGCATGGCAAACGTGCTCGCATACTTTTGGACACTCACACTCGTCACAGGGATTTTGACGTTCATTCTTGCATGGGCATCACCATTGCTTGCCAAGCACATGTACGGCTCTGCAGATATCGGCTCCCTCGCAGTGCTCTCGTTTATCGTACTGTTTCTCAATGCCATACCAACATGGTTCTTTGCCATTCTGCAGACAGTGCGTGAAATAAAGCTGCTCACGATTCTGGATCAGTCCACATCGGCACTGCATCTTGGACTGTCCGCTTTCCTTCTCCTTCAAGGCTACGGCATCGCAAGCATCTTCCTCTCAAAAATCGCACTCCTTCTTCTTTCCTTTCCTGTTTTCCTTTTGTTGTACAAGCGCCTGGAGCTGATCTATGTCCTGCCTCGTCTACGTGACATTGTGATCACGAAATTTCATGCATTCAGCATGTATTTGATGCAGGGGTTATGGATCGGACTAGATAAAAACATCGGCAATTTATACCCGAACATTTTTTTCGTCGTTGCAAGCACTGTGGCAACCCCTGCAACCATCGGCATTGCGCGTATTGCATTTCAACTCGCCGGTATGCCACGCATGTTCCTGTTGAGCCATGTGAACCAACTGGCCGTTACCGTCCTTGCCACTGTTTCTGCGCGAGGAATCCCTGTCCTACGTCAAACCTGCGTACGACTCCTCAAGCACGCACTGTTCTTTCATGCAGCCTTAAGTTTTGCTGCCCTTATCGTGACTCCTATCGCAATTCCCCTTCTCTTCGGCCACCAATACAGCGCAGCAATCCCCATGGCGCTCTGGCTCATCCTCATTACTATCCTCTCGGCATTCAATGTAAACAACACACCACTCCTGCGTCTGTTCCGTAAAACGTATGTTTCAACATTCGGCAGTGGGCTCAGTATCGCATGTTCTACGGGTATGTTGTACGGCATGAGAGATTCTCTGGACACTCTTTCTGCACTCATTCTTGCAACGTTCATCTACTTCCTTGTAAACCAAATTATTAGCGTATATATCTATCTTGTTCTGTTGCATCCAAAACGACTCCCCACACCATGATCCCTGGTCTTATTCCGTTCTTTCGGCTTCGTTCGCACTATCCATATCGATCCTTCAAGGGATTTTTCAGATTACTGCAACATGTTTTCTTGCGAATATTTCCGCGCATGTCATTCCCCGCCATGAACATCATTCCGCTTGTGAAAGATCACTATGATCTCTCATCGGATAATGAGTTCATGGTTCGCTACTACGTTTCACGCATCGATTTTGAGCGTCTTTGGAGTGCGCGCGCTAGAAATACAAAAGAGGATATTGAGCATTTTTATCAGGAGCACGATAAGGATATCTGGCGACAGGCGTTCTTGAGCAAGAATGCATATAACTACAAACGAAAAATTCTACGGGCCATGCACACCGTCATGGCATCGATTCATTCGAAAGACGATGCCGTGCTAGATTATGGCTGTGGTGCGGGTGTCCTAGTTCAATACCTGACACGAAAAGGAATGCAGCATGTGGATGCGGCAGACATTCCCTCGAAGACGATTGATTTTCTCCATGCCGAGATGAAAGACATTCTTCGAAAGATCATCACCGTAGATGGAACTGAATCATTTGGAAAAGATGAATACCAGGTGATCGTGAGTTTAGATTGTCTTGAACACACGCTCGATCCTCTCGTGATTATCGAAAAGTTATTGACCGCCCTTAAGCCAGGGGGAATTCTCATGCTTTCTTTCCCCATTGAGACGGACTTTACGCTCGCTCATACACGCGAAGCACAAGAGCAGCGCCCTGCTGTCTTTCAGAGAATCATGGAACTGTGTGATGTGATAGTACCGGAGCTGGTGTTTCGAAAACGATCATGAAAGAACTCGGCTGATTGCGTTCATCACGTACTCAACAGTAATGGAATTCAATGCCTCCCGCTGTTCTTCTGATGACACACGAAGCGTCTCACAGACAAACGATGATGGTTTGATGGGAGGAGGAGGCAGAACAAGCGCAACATGACCATGTTCGATGGGCGGCTGTTCACGCGGATCCACAGGGCCCACGATATCCACCAGAGGAACATCAAACGCATGGGCAATGTAGAGTGGACCGGTATCGACCGAGACAAAGAGCGCTGCACGACGGATAACTCCAGCAAGGAAACGGAGTGATAATCCCCCCGCATCAATCCCTTCATGGTGGCTGAGGAGAATTCGTGCCTGTTCTGTTCGCGCTGTATCCGACGATGAGAAGAGAACAGTCATGCCATACTGCCCAATGAGCTGACGTGCAACTTGCACAAAGCGTTCTAATGGCCATTCTTTTAAGGCATTGCCGGCCGTAAGGGAAAGAACCGCAAACTTCTTTCCGACGAGTTCAAGGTCTTCAATCCATCTGTCTGCTTCATCTTGTTCATCGTTCGTCAGATAGATTTCATGCTTGTAGGGAACTGGGGGATATCCCAACTGCTTTGCGATTGCCATGTAGTGATCGTATGTTCGTGTCCCTCGTTCAAAGCGAAGACGATCTGTAAAGAAGAGATGAAAAAATTTCCCAAGCGGACCGATTCGTCCCCCTGTGACATGGAGTCTTCGCGGAGCACATGACCATAATCCCAGGAGAGCATTGAATGTGCCCGGAAGAACACACACTGTCACAGAATAGTTGTCCCGCAGGAGGCGACGGCACAAGCGAAGACGCCCCCGAAAGCCAGAGAAACGATCTTCGTGAAGGGCTAAAATACCGCTTACACAGGGGTTTTCCACGAGTATCTCTGCCGGAGCCGATAAGCACATCACCGTGATAGCAAGGGATGGATCTGCAGTGTGCATCGCACGAAAAAGCGGCGTGGTGCATACCATATCTCCTATCTTTCCAAGCTGGATGATGAGCATGCGACGATCTTGTTGTGGATGGAACTTTCGGAACCGACTGATGAGCAGTAAAAAAGGGAGAGCACAGAGCGTCACTGCATCAACGAGGAGAATGCGCAGCATAAAAATCTATCAGGAAGAAAAGCGAGATTCCCCGCCGCGACGGATGATGGATTCGATGCGTTGCGTAGTTGAGAGAATATCTGTTGCACGCGGAAGCAAAACAAGTTTTGTGCCTATTTCTCTAAGCGTAGAAGCTTCGATGCAATCCTCTCCGTATTCATCGGAATTGACGTGCACATCCGGCTTTATTGTTGCAAGCCAACGGCGAGGATCCTCATCGTCGAAAAGGAAAACATGATCTGTACAGGCAAGCGCAGCAACGAGAAGCGACCGCTCTCCTTCGCTCACAATGGGCCGATCCTTTCCTTTGAGAAGTCGAATGGATGCATCGCTGTTCACTCCAACCATGAGGATATCACCCTGTTCTTTCGCCGATTCCAAAAATCGCACATGCGCGAGGGAGAGGAGATCGAACGCACCATTGATCGTCACAACCGTTTGTTTTGCGGCATGGGCACTTTTTGCGATGTCCGCTGCCTGTTCAACGGTGCAGAGTTTAGAGGATGTCTTCATATAAGGAGTATATCGGCTAATTGCATCAGATCACGCACTTCGTAATCTGCCGTGATGGTATGAGGATATTGCCTGGAGAGGATACGGGCAGTCTGTGCCCCAATGGCTTTTCCAAAGGCAATATCTGCGTCTTTATCGCCAACCATGAGGACATCCGTTGCGTCAACATCGGGGTGTTCTTCAATCAGCCGCTGCCAAAGACCAATCGCAGGCTTCCTGCAAAGACATGTATCATCGGGATGGTGCGGACAAAAATATGTTTTTTCGATTGTGATGCCCCCTGCATTGAGGAGATCGACAAGAGACTTCTCCGTCTCTTCATAGTGCTTCACAGTTTGCACTCCTCGTCCAATACCACCTTGATTGGTGATAATAAAGAAACGATACCCCGCATCGCGGAATCGACACAATGCATCGAGGACACTGGGAAGCAAGACAAGCTGATCTGGAGTAAAGACGTGTCCGTTGTCGATATTCAAGGTGCCATCCCGATCAAGAAGAAGAATCTTCATGTTAGAGAACATCAAGAAGTTCCTTGCTTGAAAGAACCGCCGTTCCTCGTTTTTGCACCACAACACTTGCCGCCATATTACTTATTTCCGATGCATCCGTGAGCGATCCTTTTCCCGCAAGAACAAGGGCAGAAACAGCTGCAACAGTATCTCCTGCACCCGAGACATCGGTCACTTGCGGTGCCGCGGAATCGATGTGTGAAATGAATTTTCCTCGCTCGAAAATATCCATCCCATCACCACCACGCGTCAGAATGACATCGGCATGGATCATCCTTGAGAGTGTTTGTCCTACCGTACGTACAGATCCGTGATGCTCTCCGAGCAAGCCATACGCCTCCTGCATATTCGGCGTGATGAGGGAAACACCTTTCATCGATTGTACGGTCAGTTGTCCATGTGGTTTGGGGTCAAGAATAACTGGAATCTTTCTTTTCTTTGCCTCTTTGATGATGAACAAGAGGATTTTTTGGCTCACAAAACCTTTCGCGTAATCAGACACAAGAACTGCATCCGCTTTTTTGACTGCTGACTGAATGGAGTGCAAAACTTTTTTCTCTGAAGATGATACAAGTGGATGCGTCATCTCACGGTCAATGCGCACAATCTGTTGGCCAGAAAGGCTGGTGACACGTTCTTTTACAACAGTCGGGCGTGTGGGGTCTGTGACGAGTGATGTTGTGATCTTCGCCTTGGAGAGGAGTGCAGCAAGACACTTTCCATCTGCATCATTACCAATGGCACCAATGAGAATAGAATTGGCCCCAAGCGCTGTCATGTTTGCCGCCACATTTGCAGCTCCACCTGGAATATCCTGCTCGTGGACAGCATGCACAACGGGAACAGGGGCTTCCTGCGAAACGCGGTCGATCCTCCCAGAGACATAACGATCCAGCATGACATCCCCTACGACAAGAATCGTGAGATCCTCCCACAACGTGATGAGCGCGGATTGACGCGTAAAACGAACAGGGTCGCTATGGCCAGAAAATTCCGTGCGATAACTATCTTCTTCGTCATGCGTTGTAGAGAATTCAATGATTTCACTGTCCAAGAGTCCCGTGAATCGATGCGGCGAATTGGGGAGAACATGGATGAAATCCCCTGGCAGCAGGGTATAGTTCTTGCCGTCCATTTCCAGGAGAACTTTCCCGTTCTGCAAGTAAAACACCTCATCTTTTTTCTTGTGGGAGTGCATGCTGCACCGGCGGTTCTTCTTGAGGATCAATTTTTTGCCGCAGTATTCCTTATTCACAATCCACTGTTCCTCACCCCATTCCTTGAGAACACGTGTGATTTCCGACGCACGATAATGGCGTTGGTGAGAGCGATGATGGATGTGCTTTCCCTTCATGGAAAGCAATTGTAGCCCATTTCTTGGGTTTATGCAGTGTTAGGAGTGTTCCGATGCCGTAGCCAAGTCCTCCGGCGTATCCACTTCCATGACGAATTCTTTGTCATAGTAAACTGGTCGCAGCACGATACTTTCCAGAACCTCATTGAGTGCATTTTCGGCGTAACACGTCTTCTCACCACATTGTACAAATTCCATGATCTTATCCATCCACATTCGCATATCCTTCTGCTTTATATGATAGAGAGGCATACATCCGTGCAGATGTGCACCCTTTATATGTACACCAATCTTTCGTACTCGATCATCGACGATATCCGCAATGAAGTCCTTGGAATCGGTAATTGTTTCTCGCGAAATAAGGACAGAGCTCTCCTTCGTCGACATTATTCTTTCCAACAGAACATCGTCAAAGATCAGGTCTCCGTGGAATGAGAGAATGTCATCATCCAGAAGAAGTTCTCGGGCATTGTGCATGGAAACAATATAATTGGTTGATGCGAATTCGGAGTTGAAGACGAAGCGCACATTCATAGATGCCCCCAAAGGATGCGAAGCTACGAACGCTTCCACTCGCTTCGCAAAGCTCCCGGTGGTGATAATGACATCATGCACCCCAGCACCATGCAGTTGTGTGAGCATGCGATCCAAGAGGGGCCTTCCTTGTACGGGAACAAGAACTTTCGACGTTTCAACTGTCCACTCAGGAAGACGCGAACCAACACCCGAGGCGAGAATAAGTGCTTTCATAGAATACGGGAAAGAAGTGATCGGACTGTTGTTTCATCAAACGTAAACGGCGTATTTTCCATCCTCCCAGGCGCAAAGCCCTCTCGAACGATAGTGTCGATACCCTCTGTGGAAATCCCTAATTCCGAAAGGCGTGTTTTCAATCCTGCTTCCTTCATCATAGTCCGAATAGTATCAGCAGCTTCTTCCGGAGATGACGCCCCAAATGTTTCGCAAAAAGCCGGCACTCGTTCCGATTGGACCGATGCATTGACAACAATGACTTCCGGAAGCGTTATGCCGACTGCCTGTCCGTGTGTGACGCCAAAATGAAGAGACATAGGATACGAAAGACTATGACACGCCGTTGTGCGTGTATTACTAAACGCAAGTCCTCCCTCGAGGGAGCCAAGCGCCATCTCCTCCCGAAGAGACAAATCGTCACCGTGCTTCACAGCTTGTGGAAGTGCGGACAAGATCCGTTTGATGGAGCGTAAGGCGTAGATATCTGACTGAGGGTTTGCATTCTTGTTCCAATACGCCTCGCATGCCTGTGTGAAGGCATCCATCCCCGTTGTCGCGGTAACGTACGGAGGCATGGTGACCGTAAGAGATGGATCAACGAGCGCGCAGGTTGCATAGAGTTCAGGCACACCCAGAGAATATTTCTTTTTTTCTTTCTGATCCCAAAACACGGCAAAAGGAGTCACTTCCGATCCCGTGCCCGACGTTGTCGGTACGCAGACGGTTGGAATCATCTGGTTCCATTGTTTCGGCAGGGATGTTAAAAGGCTCATCACATCGCCGTCTTGTTGTGAAAGAAGTGCAACGGATTTCGCAAGATCCATCACGCTCCCTCCGCCCACGGCGAGAACGCAATCTACGGGACTCCTCTTCATGGTATCGACTTGATCGACCAGGAACGATGGCGGAGGTTCCGGAGGAACGTGATCAATCACACGAACATTCTTCCCTTTCAACATGGCAAGGATACGATCCCACGCACCACTTTTCTTGAGAGAAGATCCTCCAATGAACAATGCAATCGACGAAGCGGAGCGTACGGGATCAAGTGCAGGTAGTTTGGTCAGCACTCCTCGACCGAACAGCACTTCGACCGGCATGACATATTTTTTTGGCATGACTGAAGGATAGCCTAGCCTTCAAAATTTTCCATAAACCTGTCGACTACCTGTGGACAGGTATATTTGTCGGACACGCGCCCAATGTGATGATCCGCACCACTTTGCACTTTCAGATGAAGAAGAGCAGGACCATTCTTCCCCGTCATCTGCGAGAGTGCCTTCATCAGTCCCTCTCTCCTCGTGGCAGTGATGGCGATGGGATACCCGCACGCCTTTGCGATCGCCGCGAAGTCGATACCAGGAGAGACGGTGGGCTGTCCTCCGGTGGAGGAGTAGGCCTCATTATCGAACACGATGTGGATGAGGTTCTTCTGTCCACGGCTTCCGATATACGGCATGAGTCCCATGTGCATCATGAGAGCGCCATCGCCATCCAAAATAACAATAGGCTTCTTGGCATGATCTGCAGCACCACTTGCAATGGCACTGATGAGACCCATGGAACCCATCATGTAGAAATCGGGTGTGTCTTCAACCGTGAACGATTCGCGACTGAGCATTCCTGTCGTAGAGAGAAAAGCCGCATTTTGATAATGGTTCTTCACGATTTCGATGGCTTCTGCCCCTTTCATCTCGTAGTGTGACCCCGGTTGCTCTCGTTGTTCATATTTCTCGAAGAGTCCCTTTTTGATGCAGATGACTGTCGGTTTCTTGGTCTCAAGAGCTTTTTCTTTCATGGCAAGAAGATCGTCTTCAAAGCTCTGCGGTGTAACGATGCGATACGGTAGATGGAATGTCTTAAAATACTGTTCCATATCGCGACCAACAATCCAGTGTTCGGGCGCATCGGTACCGTATCCCTCCTCCGCGCGCCACGTCACCAGGAGAATGGCTGGAATATCGTAGATTTGATGCAACGATGTGAGTGGATTGATGATATTGCCAAACCCAGAATTTTGCATGAACACGAGCGGCAGCTCTTTTCCCTTCGACCCCATATATTCCCCTGCTGCAATCGACATTGCATGAGATTCATGTGCTGGATTTAGAAAACGAACCTCCTCCGGATGGTCTGCCGCGTACGCAATGAGAGAATTGATGAGGGAGCAGGGCACGCCCACAAATGGACCGATACTCTCCCTCTTAAGTACAGCAAAGAAATCCTGTGCTCGAATGGCAGAATTCATGTTGTAAGCCGAAGCAGTGAACAGAGTTGTTCGTAGTCATCTGAGGAATGAACTTCCGCCCATCCTGTTTGACACTCAAACGTTGTAATGGATACTTTTTGCGAAAGAAGATACAGAAGAAAATCATTCAAAGACATCTCCTTCTTCTGTTTGTCGGAGAGTTCTCCCCATGCCTTCTGCCAAATGGTAATACCCTGAGGATTCAAAAGAACCAGCCCTACAAATTCCCCCTGTGCTTCATCGTGCGACATTGTTTTACTAATACTCTTCAAGATATTACGAGGATGTCTTTCCATCGTGCGGTCACTCTTCGGTCTTGGTTTTGCAAACGAGACAAAATCGAGCTTTTTCTTTTCATACCTCCCCTCACGTAAAAGCGGACTCACCATGATCACGATGGGATCATCGAGGGAGATGAATGACTGGATGTTCTCATGCGAAACGATGATATCTCCATAATGAATGAGGACGGAATCTGAGAATTTATTCTGTGCCTGTTCAATGGAATGAAGAATGCCACCATCGGATTGAATAAGACGGACATCCGCACCTTCCTGCTTCATCATATCTCCCTTATATCCAGCAAGAATAGTCACATCTTGAATGCCGGAGAGATTCAAACTTTCTACAATTCTCTGAAGAAGTGTCTTTCCTTCTATGTCCAGCATGGCAGCCGG
>CAZEUQ010000022.1:0-11777 GCA_964515125.1 uncultured Candidatus Peribacteria bacterium | reverse complement strand
TGCCTTTGATGAGAAAGAAAAAGATCGCATCCTCAAAGAGTGGGGAATTCAGGCTGCCGAGCTAGAGGAATCGGAAGAAGGAGAAAGTCCTGAAGAAGAGCAGGTCGACGTGCCGGAAGAAGAAGTAAAGAGCAAGAAGGGAAAGAAGGAAGCTGCGCCAAAGCAGAAGCGTGTGAGCATTCAGCGGTACAAAGGTCTTGGCGAAATGAATCCAGGCCAACTCTGGGAGACAACGATGGATCCAAGTAACCGCATCATGCAGCGTGTAACGATGGAAGATGCAGAAATGGCAGATGCCGTATTCACGACACTCATGGGCGCAGAAGTGGCGCCACGTAGGAAGTTCATCCAGACGCACGCGAAGGGAGTGAAGAACCTGGACATCTAACAAGATGATAATCAGAGCGGCCCTTCGGGCCGCGGTATTTACAGAACAGAGAGCGGATTTCTTACCCGCGACACAGAAAGATTGCTTTGTAGAAAGAAAGGCTTCGTTTGGATCATTGACAGAGCAAATGCTGGTCGTATAGTGTGCTTAACTTTTTTCTTTCCTCCTTCATCTATGAAAAAATGGGCCATCAACACAGGTCGCGAAGAACTTACCCCAGGACAGTTCGAAGCACTGCAGGGTGCGGAAATCGGACTGCTTGGCCTTGTGACCGCAACAGCAGGGAGTCGTCAGGAAATTGTGAATGTTGTAGGAGAGCATGCGAGCGTTCTTCCTCATGGACGTCGCGTGCGCGCAGGAATGTTGAGTCCTGCACATCGTGAGGATTTCGGAATTCCTGAGAAGGCAGCTCAATAAAAAGCTGCAACGAGTATCATCGCCGCGGGCGGAACGCCCACTCTCGTTTCAAAGAAAGCGAGACGCTACCCGCTACCCGCGATGCGCTCGTCATCACGATCACAAACTACCAGCCACTCTCCTCAAACCATTAGCCTCTACTCCCCTGGATCCGCAAACCTTCCCAGATGATCTCGAATTGCATACGTATCCAGATTCTCTTCACCGATCAATTTGATCAGTTCAGGAATGGCTTTCTCAAACTTCATGGCCTTCTGTTTTCCTGCGGTCATATCTTTGAGAATGATCGTCCCTTCTTTTACCTCCAGCTGACCTAAGAGTAGTGCGTACTTCGCCTGGAACCTGTCTGCCAGACGCATCTGGCCTTTCAGGCTCGCTTCGCCAAGCGCACCGACAGTGTGGAAGCCCAGGTTTCGTAGTTCATTCACCAACACGAGACACTTCTTCTTCGCTTCGGGCCCCAGCTGCGCAACGAAGACATCCACTTGATCTTTATCCGGCGGAGCAACGCCTGCCTCTTTCATGTGCCAGATGATGCGCTCGATCCCACCAGCGAACCCCACACCCGGTGTGGGCTTTCCTCCTAAAAGCTCGATGAGGGAATCGTATCGCCCGCCACCACCCACGGCGTTCTGTGCGCCAGTGGATTGATCCCAATATTCAAACACCGTCTGGTTGTAGTAATCCAATCCCCGTACAAGAAGGGGATTTTCCACGTATGGAATTCCCAGTGCGTCCAAATATTCCAGGAGTGATGCATGATACGCCTTACTTTCATCGCTCAAAAATTGTGCGAGTGTTGGTGCGCGCTTGAGCAGGATCTGTGTATCCTCCTCTTTGGAGTCGAGCAAGCGCAGCGGATTTGTCTGGAGTCGTGCACGATCCAATTCTGGCAAGTTCCTTTCCTTTCCAATGAAGTAATCCTTCAACGCCTGCGTAAATTCTTTCCTATTTTCTGCCGTTCCGATGTTATTGATCTGCAAGGTAAGGCGATCGATAATCTGCAGATCTTTGAAGATTTGATATGTCACGTTGATGAGCTGCGCATCCAGGCTCGCATCACTCAGGCCAATCACCTCAAAGTCAAATTGGTTGAATTCACGGTAGCGACCTTTCTGTGGACGGTCGTAGCGGAAGCATGAACCAATGGCATACAGCTCTACAGGCTGCGGTAGTTCCTGCATGCCGTGCTGAATATATGCGCGGCAAATACCGGCAGTGAATTCTGGACGAAGCGAGTAGGCATCGGCCCCTTCATCACTTCCTTTTCGTCCCACCGAAAATAATTCTTTTTCCACAATATCCGTGTGGCCACCGATGCCGCGTTCAAACACGGCGCGCTCCTCAAACATGGGAGGGTCAATGCGCTTAAAACCTGCCTGACGAGCACGGTGACGAACCGCCTTCTTGATGTACGTCATGTACTGGTGATCTTGCGGCAGCTTGTCGTGTGTACCCTTTGGTGATCGAAATTGTGGTTGAGCCATAACAAGAGGGGAGCATAGCAAAGGCATTGAGTGCTGTCGAGGGCTCTGGGGATCTCACAATGTGGATGGGGCGAGCGATGGGATTTGAACCCACGACCCTCTGGACCACAACCAGATGCTCTAACCAACTGAGCTACGCTCGCCACGCACGCCGCATTGTACAGGAAGATGTTCGGAGCTCCAGACTTCTCTTTTTCTGCTACCATACCGCGGTGCCCGTCCCATCTTTTCACATCACCTGCACGAAAAAAGAGCTCATCGCTCCCGGCGTCTATGAGCTCACCTTCACAAAGCCGAAGGACTTGAGCTTCAAACCCGGCCAATTTGTCTTGTTCGATGTGCCGCTGATTGATCATCCCGAAGATATTCAGACGCGTGCGTTTTCCATCGCATCGCGCCCGGAAGAACCGCATCTTTTCTTTCTTATAAAACTTGTTCCTGGTGGTCGTGCAAGCAGGTGGATTGAGCAAGTCGTCACAGACGGAACATCCGTGCGTATTCAGGGGCCGTTCGGTAATTTTGTGATCGATCACACGACGCAGAAGGAATTTCTCTTCATTGCGACCGGCACAGGTGTCGCACCATTTCTTCCGCAAATCGAATCAATCTTGCTTTCGGGCGAGACCCGTCGCATTGATCTTGTCTTCGGTGTTCGGACCGAAGAAGATCTCTTCTGGATTGATCGATGGAGGACGCTCGCATCACAGTATCCGAATTTTCATGTCCATCTTTCTTTGAGTAATCCTACGAAAAATGATCCTTCTTGGCACTCGGGTCGTATTCAACAAATGATTCCGATGATCATTGATTCTCTCTCCGAGAAAAACATCTATATCTGCGGGAGCCCTGACATGACAAAAGAACTGAAGTCACTCTGTCTTGAATCCTGGAACATACCGAAGAAGGATATCCATGTTGAGGGCTACATCTAGGGCTGAACGCCATCATCCTTTTTTTCTAGACTCTCTGCGCGAATGAAGGCAATCGGCTTTTCTGTCGTAGGAAGACCCTGCTTCGCGTTCGTTTCTTGTAGTGCTTCTGCGACAGGTTTTGGTGCAGGCGGCATGGGAGCTGGTGCCGGCATCGGTGCGGATGCTGGTGCGGGTGCCGGATTTTTTGTGGGAGCGGGAGCAGGTTTTGGAATTGATGGCGCAGGAGCCGGTGCTGGAGTTGTCATGGGAGCTGGCATCGGTTTCGGTGCAGGTGGTGGTACCGATGGCACTGGTGTGACAGGTTTTGGAGGAGGAGTCGGTTGTGGTTTTGATTGCTGCGGTGCAGGGGGAGTCTTTTGAACAGGAGGTTGCTTGGGTACAGGTGCCGGCTGAGTTGGTGTTGCCTGCGGCGTTCCGTTCTTGAGCCAACTTGGAACGGGACCATTGCCTGTTACTGGCGTTGCAACCTCTCCCTTCTTTATTTCTGTGCGGCTTTGTTCTCGCTCAGCAATGACTTCTGCTTCGATCTTCTGTACCGGTACAGGCTTTTGATCTTGCGTGATGGTGACAGGCTTCTTCAGAAGAAGAGAGGGCGCTTCACGTGTCTTGGAGACATCTTTCTTCTCATCAAATAATTTCTTCTCGGCACTTTCCAGACGCTTTTGGATGGTCCCTGTGGTTTTGTTTTTGAGCCACATGAGTATAACAAATACGCCAATTGCAAGAATGATGAGAACAAATAAGACGAGAATTGCTTTCCACGGAATGGATCCACCGGCATCGCTCGTCGATGCAGCGGATGAGGAAGACATGCTCGATACAGATCCTCCACCAGGCTGCTCTACCGTGACAGTCGTGGAACCGGTATAGATCTCTTGCCCGGTTGTTAGATCTCGAATATGCAGCTGTATCGTGTATGTTCCTGCTTGCAGGTATGTGTGATGAGGACGCGACAGAAGACTCTTCGCGCCATCACCAAAGTCCCACTCGAGGAGTACGGGTTTTACCAGTGTATCGGGTGGCAGTGATGCTGAGAGTTCTACCGCAAGCCCGTTGTTGCGTGAAACGATATCTACCGGAGCTCCACCTCCGATGGATGGCTGCAGAGCAGTGCCATCGAAACGCACGACAATTTGCGCAATAGCGGGAGTGCCGCCAAGCCCAGACAAACGGACGATGATGACGCGTTGGGTGGAACTTGGTTTGATGAAGTACCAGAATGGCGCACCGTTCTGGATACCGAATGTCTGTGCATTATCGGTATCATCTCCCGCATTTCCGTTTGCATCGCTATCGCGGCTTGCGTCCATGTCGATTGCAAACTGTGAAATCTGTCCTGTGGATTGGGATGTATCAATCATCAGGACTCCTCCCTGCGGAGGAAGTGACACCGATCCATCGCTGTTCATGGCAGGTTCTGTCACAATGCGCGGAACTATCGTGCTGGAGGATCCAGCAACGGGAATAGGTGCAAACGCACGAGGTTGATCTTGCACGGTGATATCAAACGATTGGAATTCACTGTGCGATCCTTCCTCATTTTTGACGCTGACATCCAAATTGTACGTTCCCGCTATTGCCTCGCGTTTTTGAAACACTCGTCCTCGTTGTGCTTCCACGAATTGCTGGTTCTGTGTCATGTACCAGCTGAATTCGGGGCTGGGCACATCTGTGTCGGATCCTAATTCCAGAATATCGCCGACATGCATGGAGATAGGAACAGCCTGTCGTTGCTGTGCCAGCGCACGTCCACTCAAAAGCATGATCGCTGTGGTGACCAAAAGTGCGCCCCGTTGAAAATGTACAGTGTGTCTCATGGATATCTTACGTGAAGGCATTGTTGACGAAGATGACAATAGCGCGGGCGAAGAGAATGACGATGATGCCTGCAATCACATAGATGATGATTTTTTTTGCTTTGTCTTTCTGTCCTTCGTCGCCGCCGCTCATAATCAAATACACACCGGCAATGATTACAGCTAACACGGCAATGAGCAGGATGACATCCAAGATGACGGCGATGATACGAAGAATAATGTCAGCAATACTCAGATTTGCCGCCAATGGAAGTGTCGACTGTGCGGCATCGATGCCGGACTGAAAACTTCCGTCATAGCAGGGACTTCCTGTACAGGGTGCAACTTGTCCGAGTGCTGGAGTTGCGGTGAAGACCAACGCCGTCATCACCGTGAGAAGCGTGAGGGATGTGCGGTTGAACATATCGTTCTATGATAGCATAAACCCGACTTTTTTGCTAGTCCTTCCCCTCTGCCCTCCATGACCCCGACCATGGCTTCCCTCCTTGCTTCCTCGCATATTGATGCACTTCTTGTGAGTGACTCTACGAACATCCGCTATCTTTCCGGATGCGCCATCTCTGCCGGCAGAGTACTTGTGACGAAGAAGTTTGTGACATTGTACGTGGATGCACGTTATTTTGAGCGAGCCCAAAAGAAAGCCAAAAAGTCTGTTCGCATCCGCTCCTATAGCGACCTTCAGGCCGATCTTAAGCCACTCAAACGTCTTGGCATTGAGGCTGATTCTGTCACATTGGCCCAATTTTCACGGTGGCAGAAGTCTATGAAGAATAAAAAATTAGTTCATACTTTTGACTTTATAGAAGGGCTCCGTCGAGAAAAAAGAGAGTATGAAATTCGCTCGATTCAGCGTGCCTGCTCCATCACAAAGAAGATTCTCCTGAGGATTCCAGCACTTCTCATCACGGGTCACTCGGAGCGCGATCTTGCCTGGAAGATTGCGTGTCTTGCGCACGATCTCGGTGCAGATGATCTCGCATTTCCATCCATTGTTGGATTTGGTTCCAATACATCCATTCCTCATCACGAACCGACACAAAGAAAGCTCAAGAAGAGTGATCTCGTGCAGATTGATCTGGGTGTCAAGGTGGATGGGTATTGCAGTGATTTCAGTCGTGTTTTCTTTCTCGCTCCTCTTACTCCAGAACAGAAGAGAGTGTACGGAGCCCTCCAGAAAGCCAAAAAATCCGCTGAAAGCATTCTGAAGGCAGGAGTTACTAACCATGCGCTGGATGCTGCTGCGCGTGCAATCCTCAAAAAGGAGCATTTGGATGAATACTTTATCCATGCGCTTGGACATGGTGTTGGTCTCGATATTCATGAAGGTATGACTCTCTCTGCGCGAGCACCTATTACTACCGTGAAGAAGAATGAAGTGATCACTCTCGAACCGGGAGTCTATTTCCCGGGTAAGTGGGGAATGAGGGTTGAGGATACGTATATTGTACACTAGACATTAATTAAATTCATGTTAGGATGCATGTGTATGCGAAATCGCTATCAGCAAAATTGTGAAGAGAGGACAAAGCAGGATCGCTTCGATGCAGTGCGACGTGCGCATGGTGCAGATGGGAGATTAGAAGTGTCGGAGGAAGGAGAAGTGTCTCGTAAGCAATGGGCAATCCGAAAGGCTTTAAGGGAAAGAGGATTTCATTGATGGGTCTTCTGGCGGCTTGATAGTTTTTCTGATATAATGATGCGTAATGACGAAGAATATCCTTATTGCCGAAGACGATCCTGTCTTGCGCGATGTCTACGTTCGCAAGTTCGGATCTTCCCCTGACTTCTCTATTCGCACTGCTGCAAATGGAGAGGAGGCATTGAAGATGATTCAGGAACAAAGTCCGGATGTTCTCCTTTTGGATCTCAATATGCCAATTGTGGATGGCTTTGGCGTGCTGGAGAAATACCCTACAAGAGAGAAGCGTCCTTTTAAGGTTATTATCCTCACGAACTTCGAAGACCAGCAGAACCGCCGCCGTGGTGAGGAGTTTCAGGTCGATGATTACTTTGTGAAGAAAGAGATGACGATTAAGAGTCTGTATGAAATGGTCGAGAAGGCGTTAGGTGTGTAACGTTTTGGAGCACGATAGAATAACGTTGCTCCAGATGAGCAGCGCTTTCGTTCAATGAATCTTTCACACCATCGATAACATACCGGGGTGGCGCACTCCCACGCGCTTCGCGCTTCGGCGGACTTCTCGGTGATACATATCTTCTCTAAGCTGGTGTATATAAAACCCCTGCCGGGGTGGCGGAATGGTAGACGCAGGGGACTTAAAATCCCCGATTCCGAAAGGAGTGTGCGGGTTCGAATCCCGCCCCCGGTACCAACCTATGTGAAGCGTAGGTTATCGGCCGTAGCTCCTGCTTTTTGTGAGGGGGGTCACTTCCACAGAGCCGCTTCGCGATGGTTGGCAGGCCACTAGAGCGAAGACTGACTTTCCATACAAGTTCTAGCTTTGCAGAGGCCGGACGCCACGAAGCACCTATTTGAAAAATTCCTAATTTATGCTATAATAAAAAGAAACAAACACTATGCTTACTGCTCGCCTTCCTTTCTGGTCTCGCGTTTCCCGTGCCAATGTACGGCAGGTTGGCCTTGTTATGGTATTTGGGGCTCTTCTTTTCGATGGAACGTATAACGCGCTTGCGAAGGACATCACAAACTTTTTGTCTCCCATTTCTTTGGTCATTTTAAGTGAGGCTCTCACAGCACTGTTCGTCATCGCAACAATCGGAATGGTGACGCTCACGCGAGAGTTGTTCAGGGCAAACCGAAGGGAGCTCTTTGTGGCAATCATCATTGGTATCCTCAATTCTGCTCTTGCGCCCTATCTCTGGTTTTTGGGTCTTCAGCATACAACGGCTGTGAATGCATCCATCCTCTATGGCTCAAATGTCCTCTTCTTGCTCGCCTTCAACTACCTTTTCTTGAAGGAAGTCATCAATAAAGTGCAGCTGCAAGGGGCAGCCGTAGTGCTCGCGGGCGTTCTTCTCATTGCAACCGGCGGGGGATCTGCAGGATTCAACATTCACGAGGGAGATGCACTCATCCTGCTTGCAAACCTCGTTTTTTCCACAGGGACCATCCTCTTTAAAAGGTATTTGTCTCATTTTCACCCCGAAGCAGCGCTCTTTCTGCGTAACATTGCCGGCATTGTTGCCGCTGTGTTCGTCAGTTCCCTTATCTCGCATCCATTCCTGCATGAAATTAGTGCATTTCCCATAGAGTATGTCTCTACGCTTCTTGCCTTTGCGTTCTTCTCGCGCTTCTTAAACCTCTCGTTCTTCTATGGAGCTTTAGATCGACTTCCTGCAACAACATGCGGCATGATTATGAATGCGGGTCCGCTCTCGGGTATGTTCTTTGCAGCCCTTCTCTTAGACGAAAAAATCTATACGTACCACATCCTTGGTGCGGCACTCATCATCTTTGGGCTCATGTTGGAACAAATCTCGCGCGAGACTCTTGCGCATGTAAAACTGGCTGTCATGAAGTTTCGGTCATAGCAGAATGCGTAGAGATTGTTACTTTGTTTCCTGGTTTATTCGTTTATTGGTTACTTTTTATAGACAAGAAAACGAATAAACAAATGAACGAATAAACATCTATTGTAACTTCCACTGACTCAGATTGGGAGCATCTCCAATTTTGCAGGTGCGAACCTTTCTCCGCTTTTCTCCCCAACATGAAGAGCCACTCCCGTTTGAGGATCAATTTCTTCAGCTTGTACAATAAGACGACGGAGTGTCGTACCGATTGGTGTACAGGTCATAAGTGTCGCAATGCGTTTATCAGTGGGCTGATCCAATACAGCCACATTGGTGGGTTTTACCTCCAGTTTCTTCGTTACGCGATACGTATGCAAATCGCCACCATAGTAGACCGAGTATTCATCACCGATCGTCAGTTCATTCAATCGTGCAAAGACTTCCTTAAACTTTCCCGAGTCCCATGGGTAGTAAGAACTGTGTCCTGTCACGAAGAAATTTCCTGCTTGCCCTGGTTTCGCGGTTCCTGGGTAGTGCACGACGCCGTGTTGCAGGGAGTCCTGAATATCCTTCTCAAATTGAGTCCAATCCTCTTTCAGGAGCGCGCCTGTTGGTGGATTGACAATAGGAATGTTTTGGCCAAGTTTTGGAATAACGAGGCGATTTTCGGGGGGGCCAACGGGAGGAAGTACTCCAACAATGGAGCCGACATCGGCAATCTGACCTTGATGCGTAATACGCGTAACGGATTCCGGATCGTTGGACTGCTCTGTGAGCCTTTGTAAGCCCTGCACTGTTTGCACGTCTTCCCCTAGGGCTAACTGGGCTTTCGTAATGGTCCAGAAACTGGGGGCATTGATGCCTACAAACAGGAGAAGGAAGATGCCCGCAAAGGTTCCTCCAAAGCGGATGGTATCTACCATGAAGAGAAATGTCTTGGAACGAGGCTTCGGTTTCTTGTTCCCTTTTTCAAAGGAAAGGGGAGCAATGAGGATAGAGCCGAGCGCTGAAGCTCCACGGCGAATGCGTTGTGGAAAAGAACGGACACTCGTCTTCGATTCCTTCAGCGCCTTCTGGAACTCCTGCGCCGTATCTTGTAGCTCCTGTTCAGCCTCCATGAGGGTCATGGAAAGGATTCCTTTTGTTTGTGATCGGATACTTAAAAGATCCTTTGCAGCAAAAGACTCCGGAGCCCTTTCCGATGCCGTTTCTTCAACGATCGTCCATACGTGGGAGCTATCCTGTATTTCTTGCTTCGGTTCTTCTTTCTTCCTACGTACACGTTGCATGGGAGAGTCATTCGATGGAAGAATGATATTCCCGTCTTCCGTGTACTGTGCTGTGTGGTTTGGGGGACCTTCCATAAGCTCTTCAGTATACCATAAAAATGCCTAGAATTCCATCACAGCACCACCCACGACTTCTGCGCCTCTGTACAGGACAAGCGATTGCCCGGGAGCAAGCGGAGGTTCCTCTTCCTCAAAGGTGAAGATGCCCTTTGAGCCCTGAAAGGAGAGCGTTCCTCGTTTTTTTGTTCCGAGTGATCGCGTTCGATACTCAAACGGGACATGCTCCTGCTCATCGGGAATCCAGCTGACCCACTGCACCGAATGGAGCCCTACGCTGCGGTATTTCTCTTTGCCCTTGTCGTTCACGATCAGTTCATTCTTCCGTGTGTCTTTTCCAACAACTTCCAGAGGAATTTTCAGTCCCCCAACCTTTAACCCTCGTCGTTGGCCAAAGGTATAGAGCGGAAGACCCTCATGCGTACCGATGACGGTGCCGTCGCGCCGCACAATCGAGCCTGGCATCATGGCCTTCGATAAGTAGCGTTTGAGAAATTCTTTCGGTTGTTTCTCTGGGAAGAAGCAAAGATCCTGACTTTCCTGGTAGTGCTCTGGCAGAGGCACACCAAAGTTTTTTGCAAGGAGAAGGACATCTCGCTTGAACATGGAACCCAACGGAAACAGCACATGAGAAAGCTGCTCCTGGGTGAGCCCATAGAGGTAATAACTTTGATCTTTAGATGCATCCACCGCTTCCAGTAAAACCGAGCGAGCCCTTCCTTCTGCGGTTTCTTCGGTTGCGATGCGTGCGTAGTGTCCAGTCGCAAGCTTCTCACATCCACATTCTTTCATCAGTTCAAGGAGTCTTCCAAATTTGATCTGACGGTTGCATTGAATACACGGATTTGGCGTAAGACCTTTTTGAAAACCTTCAAGAAAAGGATCAACAACGAATTCCTTAAATTCTTCCTCAAGATCCACAAGATGGTACGGAATATGGAGCTCCTCCGCCGTACGTCGTGCACGCGCTGCCGTTTCTGCATTGCAGCATTTGCTGGGCAGCACCTGCGAGAGCGCTGGCGCGAGCGGGTCACTCCATAACGTAAACCGCACACCCACTAGGTCGTGTCCCTCTGCCTTCAGCATATGGGCAACCGTCGATGAATCAATGCCGCCGGAGAGGGCAACGAGAATACGCATAGCCTCAACGTATCAGGTTCCTGCTCTCCATCGCAACTATCAAAAGCGCCCAGAACCCGCTAGGATGCTCGCTGATGGTCGACAAAATTAAGACACTGGTGCAGGAATATCACTCTCTTCAAAAAAGGATGGAAGATCCGGCTGTGTATGGAGATCAAAAGGAAGTTGCGCGCATTGGAAAAAGGCTCCGTGAGCTGGAGCCCCTGCTGCCCTTGTACCGCGAGTATGAACAATCGCTACGTGCAATTCAGGAAGCGAAGGATCTTCAGAGCGATCCGGATCTTGGTCCTCTTGCCTTGGAAGAGGCACAGCATGCAAGAGAAAGGATTCCTGTGTTGGAAGAATCGATGCGTGCGTTCCTCGTGCCGAAGGACGAGAATGATGAGAAGAGCGTCATTCTGGAAGTGCGCGCGGGAACAGGTGGAGAAGAAGCAGCACTCTTCGCGGCCGAACAACTGCGCATGTACTTGCGCTATGCAGAGGGAAAGAAATGGGCAACAGAGTTCTTGCGGAAAAGTGATGCAGATGCCGGTGGCATCAAGGAAGCGGTGGTTCGCATTGAAGGAGCAGGCGCGTACGGCGACCTGAAGTTCGAGTCTGGTGTGCACCGTGTGCAGCGCATTCCTGCAACGGAGAATAAAGGTCGTGTGCATACATCTACAACAACCGTTGCCATCCTTCCCGAAGCGGAAGAAGTGGATCTGCAGATTCGTCTGGAGGATCTTCGTATCGATACCTTCCGTGCAGGAGGAGCC
>CAZEUQ010000021.1:0-12195 GCA_964515125.1 uncultured Candidatus Peribacteria bacterium | reverse complement strand
AACATGCCTTCATTCATTATGCAATACACCACCTCACCATCGTTCTATCGAGTCAATATCAAATCCCTCTTGTCAACCATGCAACCATTCAACCATTCAACCTTCTCACGTTCCTCTTTCTCATCGCCAATGCTATACTACGATTATGGACTTCGACCCTCACGCCATCCACGAAATTCTCACGCGCATTCAAGAACAGATGCGCTGTCCACAGTGTAGTAAGCGCGTCGCGGTTGATTTTCCATCACTCAAACTTGCCGGTGATGACTTTATGATTTTGCAGCTCAAGTGCGATAGTTGTCAGGCTTTCATCGTTCTTCATGTGAGTTTGAGTGGAGACATCCAAGAGCAGTACCAGAGCAAGGATCATGGCATTAAAAATGTTTCCTCCACACTCAAGCTCGATGAAAGTGAACTGAAGACATTGAAGAGTGCACTTGAGCAGTCTGGAGGATCTTTCGAAAAATTGTTCGCAGACGACATGAACAAGAAAGGGCCAAAAGCAAACATGGCAGGGGACGGACCCAGTGCATTTGCGTAGGAGATTTTATTGCTCGCCTTCTACATCGATCGCGTTCATGTCGATCGTATCATCACTGATATTCTGAAGATCCAGCGAAGGCTCAATATCATTCAGATCGACTGCAACTCCATCTCCATAGATAACTGCCTCCACTTCTGAAGGGGGTTCTTCAGGAATGCCATCAAATTGTGCATTGAGATCATCAGGATCCTCTTCATCTTCTTCGATGCCATCAAGACCTTGAAAGATGGGTTCTGGCTTATAGGGGAGAAAAGGCTTTGAACCATCTTCCTCTAAGCAAATACCGTCGTCGGAAGGATTCCCAAGATTGATGCCGCTGTCTGGTAGCCAGGATTTCATTGACTGTCAGTATAGTCATTTCTCTTTCCTATGAAAAGGGTCTTCGGTGCAGTCTTGAAAAAATATCTTGCATTCGCTTGTTGTTTGGCTATACTAGGCGGGAATCATCGAAGTCTTCCCCGTGATTGAGACGATCACCCCGGGACGGCTGCGATCTTTCGTGCGTGAAAGCTCAAGAAAAAAGAACCCGCCTTCGCCCCTTCGGGGACTACGGCGTGCGAGCCAATCAACCCTTCGTCGCTTCGCTCCTCATCTCGATGCCGAGGCAGGGCAAGCCCATCAACGAATAACTAGTCAACCAATCAACCAATCAACCTTCTCATTCCCAACTCTCCTATGCCCGCTCCTGCCGCTCCCAAAGTTTCCGACTCATTCGATGCTGTATCGCTTACCGTTGCAAGCCCGGAAGACGTCCTTGGCTGGTCACATGGTGAAGTAACAAAGCCAGAGACAGTGAATTACCGAACACAACGTCCGGATCCAGATGGACTTTTCTGTGAGCGTATTTTCGGGCCCACAAAAAACTTCCAGTGTTTCTGCGGAAAGTATAAAGGAATCCGCTACTCCGGTGTAACGTGTGAAAAATGCGGCGTGGAAGTAACGCGTAGCATCGTCCGTCGCGAGCGGATGGGCCACATCAACCTTGCTGTCCCCGTTGCACACATTTGGTTCCTTCGCAGTTCACCATCTCGTATTGGTCTTCTTTTAGATCTCTCCATTAAGACACTCGAACAGATCGTCTACTTTGCCGCGTACATCGTCATCACGGTGGATACGGAAAGCAAAGGTCAGGCCGAAAAGGAATTGACGCAGGAAATCGACGCACGCAGGAACCTCATCAAGCGTGAGCACGATGAAGCACTGAAGACGTTGAAGGAGGGAAAGGCAACGCGCGAACAGTTGGATGCGCTGGACAAATCTACCGCTGAAAAACTGGAACAAATGAAGTCCAACCACAAGGAAGCGTTGGATGACCTGAAAAATCTTCGCGTGGGTCTGGTACTCTCTGAACTAAAATTCCGCGAAATGAACATGAAATTCGGACACCTCTTCCGTGCGGGAACGGGTGCTGAATCGCTCCGCGAAATTGTCAGCGCCATTGATCTTCAAAAACTGACCGAAGAACTAGAACATGAACGAAGCCAGTCGAGCGGACAGAGACTCAAGAAAGTCATGAAGCGCCTGAAGCTTGTGCAGGCACTGGAGAAGGCCGGCATTAAACCGGAGTGGATGATCATGACGCGTCTTCCCGTTATTCCACCGGACCTTCGTCCGATGGTTCAACTTGATGGCGGACGTTTTGCCGCATCCGACTTGAACGATCTCTATCGTCGCGTGATTAACCGCAACAACCGTTTGAAAAAATTGATGAGCATTGGTGCTCCCGAAGTGATCAACCGTAACGAGAAAAGAATGCTCCAGGAATCGGTCGATACACTCCTCAACAACTCCGCGCGCGCGGGAAAGACACTCTTTACCGCGGGGGACCGCAGAAAACTCCGTTCCCTTTCGGACATGTTAAAAGGAAAGCAAGGGCGCTTCCGTCAGAACCTTCTTGGAAAGCGCGTGGATTACTCCGGTCGTTCCGTCATTGTTGTTGGTCCAACGCTTCGGCTTGACGAATGCGGACTGCCCAAGGAAATGGCGATGAAATTGTTTAAGCCATTCGTCATCGGTCATCTCATTCGCGATGAACTTGCGCACAACGTGAAGAGTGCCGAGCGCCTCGTCATCGACGGCGGCAAAGAGGTGTGGGACATCCTTGAAAATGTCATCAAAGATAAATTCGTCCTCTTAAACCGCGCACCAACACTCCACCGTCTTGGTATTCAGGCATTCCGACCGAAACTCATCGAAGGTCTTGCCATCCAGCTCCATCCGCTCGTCTGTACGGCCTTCAACGCAGACTTCGACGGAGACCAAATGGCGGTGCACGTCCCCTTGTCGGACCAGGCACAGCGCGAAGCACGCACGATGATGAACGCGGCACATAACCTGCTCAAGCCTTCTTCCGGTGAGCCGATTGTAACGCCGGTACAGGATATGGTGCTCGGTTGTTACTTCCTTACGAAGGTACACGACGATAAAAAAGGACACGGCATGGTGTTCGCGTCTCCCGCGGAAGCACTCCTTGCTTTCGACCACGAGGTCATCAACCTCCAGGCGAAAATTAAGGTGCGCGTGCAAGATGGCGACGCGCCAGACGTCATCGAAACATCGGCGGGGCGTCTCATTTTCCAAGAAATTATTCCTCCCGAGCTTGGGCGCGTGAACAAGACAACCAAGAAAGGCGATCTCTCAAAATTGATCGCAAACGCATTGGAATTGATCGGGTTCGAACGCACGGCGAAGTTCGTCGATGACATTAAAAACATTGGTTTCCGCTACGCAACACTCTCCGGTGTGTCCGTTGCATCCTCCGATATTCTCGTCCCACCAGAGAAGGAAAAGATGCTCATCGATGCAAACGAGATGATTCGCATGATCAACAACCAGTACTGGAAGGGATGGATCACGGCGGATGAACGCTATCAACAGGCCATTCGTCTGTGGAGCCGCGTGAAGGCAGAGGTCTCCGACAAAATGATCGAGTACTTCACGAAGGATGAAGAGAACGGTATCACGTACATGATCGATTCGGGCGCTCGTGGTAACTGGGGTCAAATTACGCAGCTCGCCGGTATGAAAGGACTGGTCGCAAACCCGTCCGGCCGTACGATTGAGCTTCCCATTCAGAGTAACCTGAAAGAAGGATTTACCATCCTTGAGTACTTCATCGCAACGCACGGAGGACGCAAAGGAAAATCCGATACCGCTCTCAAGACGGCAGAAGCCGGCTACCTGACACGTCGTCTGGTGGATGCCGTACAAGACGTTGTGATTAAAGAAGACGAATGCAAAGCAACGGCATCGCACATGATGACGAGAAAAGACAGTGAAGAGATCGGTGAAAAATTCGAAAATCGAATTTTCGGTCGTACCTTGAATGAAGACATCAAGTCCGGCGGCAAAGTCATCGCAAAGCGCAACGACGAAATTGATGCAGACATGATTGCCGTTCTGAAGGAGCACAAAATCGACGAAGTGGGAGTTCGTTCCGTGATGACCTGTGAAACAACGGACGGCATCTGTGCCAAGTGTTACGGGCGCGATCTTTCCAACAACAAGAGCGTCCTGATGGGTGTTCCCGTCGGTATCATCGCCGCGCAAAGTATCGGTGAACCTGGCACGCAGTTAACCATGAGAACGTTCCACATGGGAGGAGTTGCAGAAGGATCGGACATTACGCAGGGTCTTACGCGCGTGGAAGAAATTTTCGAAGCACGTTCCCCGCGTACGCCGGCAACACTCTCCGATATTTCTGGACGCGTAAAGGTGATGCACAGAGCAGGCAAGGCGCATGTGCAGATTATCTCCGAGGAACTTGGTTCCGACATCTACCTTCTCCCGGCAGGCTTTAAGTCCGTTGTGAAGAAAGGAGATGATGTGAAAGAGCGCATGGTCATTGCAAAATCCGCACGCGATAAATCAACCCTCAAGGCACTCATTGCAGGAAAGGTAAGCGAGATAGAAGACCACCGCATCGTTGTGAAGCACGACGAAATTCAGGAACGCAACTACGAATTCCCCGCACGCGAAACACTTCTTATCAAAACAGGGGATACCGTGAAGGCAGGTCAGGCTCTGAACGTCGGCCACTACAACTTGCAGGAACTTCTGGAAAAGCAGGGGACGTACGCTGTGCAGAACTACATCGTCCACGAAGTGCAGCGCATTTACGCATCGCAAGGTCAGACCATTAACGATAAACATCTGGAGATCATTGCACGCAAGATGTTCAGCAAAGTGCGCATTCTGGATGGAGGCTCGACGCCGCTTCTCTCCGGGGAAATTGTGGACATTGCCGATGTGAAGCGCGAAAACAGTCTCGTCCGCAAAGCCAAGAAAAAAGAGTGTGCTTACGAACAGCTCCTTCTCGGGCTTACGCGCGTGTCGCTCGTTACAGAATCGTGGCTTGCGGGTGCATCCTTCCAAGAGACCATTCGTGTTCTCGTAGAAGCTGCCACAACAGGAAAAGTAGACATGCTCAAAGGACTCAAAGAAAACGTGATTATCGGTCGTCTTATTCCTGCCGGAGAGACCTATCGCAAGCGGTTCCTTGGCGAGAAGCCAACTGACGATATTGGAGAGCTTCAATAGCGAATAGCGCGTAGCGTTTAGCGTGTAGTCAATCCGCGAATAAACCAGTAAACGAATAAACGAGGGAACGTTCCATCCCTTTACATCCTCCCCTTCACCCATTACCCTAGCTGTCCACATGCCCACGATCAACCAACTCATCCGCCGTCCACGTGTTCAGAACCGCCGCAAAACAAAGGCGCCGAACCTGCAACATACCTGGAACGCGCTCACCATGCGGCCTATCAAGCTTCCGCATGGAGCCCCGTGCAAGCGTGGTGTGTGCTTAAAGGTAACGACCATGACGCCGAAGAAACCAAACTCCGCACTTCGTAAATTTGCCCGTGTTCGTCTTACAAATGGGGAGGAGGTAAATGCGTACATTGGCGGAGAAGGTCACAACTTGCAGGAACACTCCGTTGTCCTCGTTCGCGGAGGTCGTGTAAAAGATCTTCCTGGTATGCGTTACCATATTGTTCGCGGCGTTTTGGATACCGAAGGTGTGCGCGATCGCAAGCAAAGCCGAAGCCGCTATGGCGCAAAGAAGCCGAAGGCGACGAAGTAAGGGTCTTAGAATGGAGAATGAAGTACGAAGCTCGAAATCCGAAAAAACGAATCAACCAATCAACCAATCAACCAATCAACCAAAAATCAGTAAACTATCTCATCACTCACTACTACTCACTCATCACTCGTCATCATGGCTCGTCCAAAATCCTACATTCCAAAGGGCTCCGATCTCCTCACCGAGAAGTTCATCAACTGCGTCATGAAGCGCGGAAAGAAGTCGACGGCACGCAAGATTTTCTCCGATGCCATGGAAGTCATTAAAACACGCACGAAGGAAAATCCAATGGATGTCTTTAACAAGGCACTCATCAATGTGACGCCTCTCGTGGAAGTCCGCCCCAAGCGTGTTGGTGGCGCTGTCTATCAGGTGCCGGTGGAAGTGAGCGCAAAGCGTCAGACATCGCTCTCTATTCGCTGGATTTTAGATGCTGCACGCAGCCGCAAGGGAATGCCAATGGCGGAGAAACTTGCACATGAACTGCTCGATGCTTCAACGGAGCAAGGTGCTGCCATGAAGAAGAAGGAAGATGTCGTGCGCATGGCGCAGGCAAACAGGGCGTTTGCACATTTGGCGAAGTAGTAGTCCTTGCATTTCAGATGAGGGTCACGAAACCTCCTCCCCATGAGAAGAAAGCGACTCTTGACATGTTCGGATAAGTATTTAATATCAACCGACGATCTTTGAAAGTATTGGCAAGGTTTTTTGTGTGTAAGACAGGCACTGTGTGCATTATGTTCAGTGCACAGAATGCCTGTCTTATGTGCAGGTACATTTTTTCTCTGTTGCCCCTTCAAAGGGGCGAAAGGATGAGACATGAGTAAGAACTATGTCTACAGGTTTGGTGATGGAAAGGCAGACGGCGATGGATCTATGAGGAATCTTCTCGGTGGTAAAGGTGCGAACCTTGCCGAGATGAGCCTGATCGGACTTCCGGTGCCGGCTGGCTTTACCATCACGACGGAGGTCTGCACGTACTACTTACTACAATACGGCAACACCTTCCCACGGGAGCTTCGTGATCAGGTCATGGAAGGCCTCGCTCACATCGAGCAGGTCATGGGTGCGAAATTCGGTGACCCCGAGAATCCACTCCTCCTCTCGTGCCGATCTGGCGCGCGCGATTCTATGCCTGGGATGATGGATACCGTCCTGAACATCGGGCTCAATGAAGCGACGTTACAGGGGCTTTCCAAAGCCACTGGCAACGAACGGTTCGCCTGGGATTGCTACCGTCGGTTCGTGCAGATGTTCGGAGACGTCGTCCTCGGCATGAAGCCGGAGTCGAAGAAAGAGATCGACCCATTTGAGCACATCATGGAAGGGCTCAAACACGAACGTGGTGTGGAGAATGACACCGATCTCGATGTTGCTGCCTTGAGGGAGCTCGTCGCTCGTTTCAAGACGGCCGTAAAAGATCGCACGGGTAAAGACTTCCCGGATGATCCCATCGAGCAAGTGTTCAGCGCGATCGCCGCGGTGTTCGACTCGTGGAATAACGACCGTGCCATCGTCTACAGGAGAACGAACCGTATTCCCAGCGAATGGGGGACGGCCGCGAACGTGCAGGCGATGGTTTTCGGCAATATGGGTAAGGACTGCGCAACGGGCGTAGGATTCACTCGCAATCCGGCGACCGGAGTGAAGGGTGTCTTCGGCGATTACCTCGTCAACGCCCAGGGCGAAGATGTGGTTGCGGGTATCCGCACGCCGAAGAAGCTCACCGAGCTCAAGGACGACATGCCTGGTGCTTACCAGGAATTGGAAGGCACTATGCTGCTCTTGGAAGAGCACTACCGCGATGTCCAGGACATTGAGTTCACGGTACAACGCGGCAAATTGTGGATGCTCCAAACGCGGAACGGAAAGCGAACTGGTTTCGCTGCGGTCCGAACCGCTGTGGAGATGTACAATGAGGGTCTCATCAGAATGGAGGAAGCGCTCACGCGTATTCCGCCAGCTGACCTCGATCAGCTTCTGCAGCCAGTCTTTGACTCAGCCGCCAAACAACGGGCGATCAAAGAGGGCAGATTGCTGGCCAAAGGGATCAACGCCGGTCCTGGTGCTGCCACTGGTCGCATCATGTTCTTTGCAGATGAAGCGGAGCAGTGGGTTCACAAGCATCCGGATGCGCATGTCATCCTGGTGCGTCGTGAAACCAGCCCCGATGATCTGCGTGGAATGCAGGTCGCCAAAGGCATTCTCACCGCCTTCGGTGGTGCGTCTAGTCATGCAGCGCTCGTCAGTCGTCAGTTGGGAAAGGTGTGCATTGTCGGCTGCCAACAGCTTGCCGTCGACTATCATGCCCGAACACTCACGATCGGCGAACGCGTCTTCCACGAGGGAGACTCGATCTCTCTTGATGGGTCGACAGGCGAAGTTTTGGAAGGACAGATTACGACCAAGCCCAGCGAGGTCGTACAAGTCCTCATCGATCGGACGATGGATCTGAAGGATTCAGAGATCTGTCAGTTGTTCGTACGCCTGATGGAGTGGGCCGATGAATTCCGCACCCTCAAAGTCCGCGCTAACGCGGACAAACCGGAACAGGCCGCACAGGCTGTCGCTTTCGGCGCTGAGGGTATTGGTCTTTGTCGGACCGAGCATATGTTTTTTAATCACGTCAGACTCATGCGGGAGATGCTCCTCGCAGAAAGGGAGGAAGACAGACAGAAAGCAATTTCGAAAATGCTGCCACGGCTGCGTGAGGATTTCATGGGAATCTTCCGTGAGATGGAAGAGCGGCCGGTCACCATCCGTCTGCTCGATCCACCACTCCACGAGTTCCTTCCCCACGACGCTGCCGATCAGCAGGCCTTGGCTGACCAAATCGGCATCAATGTCTCGGTTGTTCAGGAGCGGGTGAAAGCTCTGCATGAGCTGAACCCAATGCTTGGCTTCAGAGGATGCCGACTTGGTATTGTCCATCCGAACCTCACGGCCATGCAAGCACGCGCTATTTTGGAAGCGGCTTGCATCGTGAAGAAGGAAGGTATCGACGTTCATCCCGAAATCATGATCCCGTTAGTGGGCTACTCGACAGAGTTCAAAGCTCAAGCGGCGATCATCCACGAGACGGCGAAAGTTGTTCTCGCGGAACAGGGTGAAGAAATCGAGTACTTGATCGGTACGATGATCGAGTTGCCACGCGCGTGCGTGACGGCCGACGAGATCGTGAGAGAGGGTGGGGCGCAGTTCTTCTCCTTCGGGACGAATGACCTGACGCAGACCACCCTGGGGATGAGTCGTGACGACTACGGTTCGTTCATGGGTCATTACCGTGAAAGCGATCTCGTGAAGTTCGATCCATTCATGTCGATCGACACCAGCGGTGTTGGCGAGATGATGAGGATTGGAACGGAGCGAGGTCGCAGTGTGAATGTCGACCTCAAGATCGGAATCTGTGGTGAACATGGGGGCGACCCTGAAAGCGTGGCGTTTTGTCACAAAACTGGGTTGAACTATGTTTCCTGCAGTCCGTTCCGCGTGCCGATCGCCCGGCTGGCGGCGGCGCAAGCTGCCATTCGCCAGCGCATGCTGGAAACCTCGCTAGTCTAGAGAGGGCGTTTACGCTTTCTCGTCAGACAAAGATCGACTCCTGCTGCTCCCGAGCAGTAGGAGCACCGCCCTCGTGATGTTACGTCACGAGGGCATTTTTTGTGAATACAGCACCGCAAAGCAATTTGATGCCAAATCGACAGACTTCGAGATGCAACCATGAAGCAGAAGAAATATGTGATGCCCATCATGCATGAGCTTGACTTTTGTTACAGGAGAGTACAATGAGCCCTAATGCGAAAGGATGCCCTTGTTCACGGGCTTACTGCGCTCTTCCCGTACACGTTTCGGGAGGCACATGTTCGAGAAAAATCCTTGCATAACGGGATGCGCAATTTTCGTTGCGCATCCATTGCAGATAAATATCATGTCGCACTGCTCACTTGTTTTTCGCAGGACGATTCTGCGATCCTCGATGTGGCATTTTGTGATCGCGTGCGATGCGCAACCAGCCTTTTCTTTCATCATGAATGTCTTCGCCTTCAGATAAACATCCACTCCGCGTTGGGACATGCTCTCGTCAGTAAGAAAAAATTTCCACGGCGAGCGGAGGAATATCTACGGCAAGCCGCCGTATACGAACAGGTCATTTGGGAGATGGATCGTATCTATAACCGCATCATGAATGAAATTGAAGACTGCATTGCGGAAGAAGTCATCCCGGAGGCTGCATTGGTGTTGCACGATGTGGCACAAGATCCTATTGCCTTTTATCCTTCCTTTCCTTTTCCATGGCAGCCCCAGACAAGCCCGATGGAATACACCATCTAACAGAGGGAGGAAAAGCTCTCGATCGGCATACCGTCGTACGTGTTCTTTTACGAAAGTTCGATAAAAATCAAGAGGAAGATCATTATGAAAGGTATGGAAGATTACGGGATGCAATAAGAGAAAACATCTATTTTGTTCTTACAAAAAATGGTTCCGTCACGCGCGGTCTTCTCTGGAAAGTTCGAGAATTGCTCATTGATATGCAGGCAGTGATGATTGGTGAAGGTGACGATGATCCGGATCTTGATAAGCGGTTTACAAGGATGCGTCATTGTATTGATCATGAGTTATCCGTACAGGCGATTCCATCTCCCACGGTTGGGGAAATCTGGCACAGGAGATGGAGAGCGATCGTGGATTTCGTGCGGTCGGGGATACGGACGGTCGTAGGCAGAAGTTCGTAGCCTAAAACCCCTTGGAAAAGCGCCCATTCTTCCCTATACTGCCGCGGAACTTTGAGGATGACGCATCCCCAGCTTCTTTCGCTTCCTCCGTATCATTCGCTTCCTTCTCTCTCATGGATCTCAAAAAACTTCGCAACATCGGAATTATTGCACACATTGATGCCGGGAAAACGACGACGACCGAGCGTATTCTTTTCTACACTGGGAAAAACTACAAGATCGGAGAAGTGCACGAAGGAGAAGCAACGATGGACTGGATGGAACAGGAGCGTGAACGCGGCATCACCATCACGTCCGCTGCAACGCAGTGTCACTGGAAAGCAAAGGACAGTGAGGGAACGGAGATCGACTGCACCATCAACATCATCGATACTCCCGGCCACGTGGACTTCACGGCAGAGGTCGAACGCTCGCTTCGCGTGCTGGACGGTGGTGTCGCGGTGTTCGATGGATCCCAAGGAGTTGAACCGCAATCCGAAACCGTGTGGCGTCAGGCGGATAAATATCACGTTCCGCGCATCGCGTTCGTGAACAAGATGGATAAAACGGGAGGAGATTTTTACATGTCCCTCAAGTCCATCCACGAGCGTCTTTCGGGGAACGCAGCTGCTGTTCAGCTGCCTATTGGTGCGGAGAGCGATTTCGCCGGCATTATCGATCTCGTGTGGAAGAAGGCATACCGCTTTGAAGGGGATCATGGTGAGAAGCGCATCGAAATCGACATTCCTGAAGATATGAAGGAGAAAGTCGAAATGTATCGCACCATTTTGATGGAGAAAGCTGCCGAGTGTGACGACACGCTGCTCGACAAATTTTTGAATACCAATGCGCTCTCGGAGCAAGAAATTATCCAAGGTATCCGCAAGGGTACGATCGCAAGCAAGGTGTACCCCGTCTTCTGCGGCTCTTCCCTGAAGAACGTGGGAGTGCAGTTGATGTTGGACGGCGTTGTTGCCTTCTTGCCATCGCCACTTGACGTGCCTGCGGCAAAGGGCATCAATCCCGATTCCGGTGAGGAAGAAGTTCGCAAGCCGGAAAACAACGAGCCGTTCTCGGGCCTTCTCTTCAAGATTGCAACCGATCCCTTCGTCGGAAAAATCACCTTCATCCGCGTGTATTCCGGTGTGCTCAAGTCTGGCAGTTACGTCGTGAACACGCGTTCGGGAAACAAGGAACGCATCGGACGCTTGGTCCGCATGCACGCAAACAGCCGCCAGGAAATTACGGAGGTGGAAGCAGGGGATATTGCCGCGGTCATTGGGCTTAAAGAAACACGCACGGGAGATACCCTCTCCGACGAAGCAAAGCCCATTCGTTTGGAATCCATCACCTTCGCCGAGCCGGTGATCAGCATTGCGATTGAACCAAAAACGAAGGCGGATCAGGAGAAAATGGGCATCGCGCTTCAGAAACTTTCTGAAGAAGATCCTACCTTCCGTGTGGAAACAAACCACGAGACCGGCCAGACCATCATGTCCGGCATGGGAGAACTGCACCTCGATATTTTGATGGACCGCATGCGCCGTGAATTTAAAGTGGAGTCCAATTCCGGCAAGCCGCAGGTTGCGTACCGCGAGACCATTCAAAAGGAAGTGGAACACGAAGAGAAGTACATCAAGCAGACGGGTGGCCGCGGACAGTACGCGCACGTCGTCTTCACGCTCATTCCGCAGGAACCTGGCAAAGGCTACGAGTTTGAAAACTCCGTCGTGGGGGGAAAAATTCCCCGCGAATTTATCACACCATGTGATAAGGGTTTTCAGGAAGGATTAAGTCGCGGCGTGCTTGCAGGGTACCCACTCGTGGACGTGAAAGTCGACCTGACAGACGGG
>CAZEUQ010000020.1:0-12660 GCA_964515125.1 uncultured Candidatus Peribacteria bacterium | reverse complement strand
ACATGCTGTCATCGTTATTACGTACGAAAGTTCGTACCAGCGTGCACACGTATTTTCCCGATTGTGGCAGGTGGTTGATGTGCCGCGAACGGGTTGGATCATCCGTTGGTTCCGCTTTGCGCGCGCATTAAAGAGACACGGGCACGATGCAGATATCGTCTATGCATTTTCTTCTGTGAGCGCTGGTGTTCCCGTGTGGCTTTCTCGGCTTCGGCACCCAAGGAAAGTATTGCGCCTCGGTGGTGATTTCTTCTGGGAGCGTTATACCGACCGTGGTGGAATGCAGAGCCTGCAGGAGTGGTATGCATCGTGGCATTGGAGTTCATTTTTAGGATTTCTCATCAAGCGGCATCTCTTGAGTTGCTTCGACGCGATCGTGTTTTCCACGCATTTTCAAGAGCATATTTGTGAGCGGCACTTTCGTGTCTTGCCAACACATCGCGTGATCGAAAACGCATTGCTGCCGGGTTCTCCCGTTCTGCATACACAGCACAAGCCGTTTAGCATCCTCTTTATGGGGCGTTTTGTGTCCTTCAAAAATATCTCTTCGCTCATTCTTGCACTCGCAAAAATTCCGGATGCAACACTGACACTGACGGGCGAAGGGCCTGCGTCACTCGGTCTTATCGATCTTGTATCGGAACTTTCACTCAATGACCGTGTGACCTTCGTTTCACCGGTGCATGGGGAACGAAAAGATCGCATGTTGCAGAACCACGATGTTCTTGTGATCCCGTCTATCACAGAAATAAGCCCCAACGTTGCATTGGAAGCACGGCGCGTGGGGCTGCCTGTTCTCCTTACAGCCGAAAACGGTTTGAGTGACGACCTACGCCTTGGCATGAAAATTGCGAGGCTCCGTACCTCCGCAGAAATTGCCGATGCCATCCTTGCGCTTCGCGATAACTACGAAGCAATTGCCATGCAGGCATCCCTCCCGCTTCGGGAACGTTCATGGAGGGTCGTTGCGCAGGAACATCTGGACCTTTTCCACTCACTCCTATGAAGCTCCTGATGATCTCCGGCGATCGGATACTTGCAGAGGGAAAGCAGGGGGCGTTTTATGCAACGCTGGAAGAATTATCGAAACATTTTGAGAGAATTGATGTGATCACTCCAGAAGTCAAAAATCAAAAATCAGAAGTCAGTTTTTTTGGGAATGTGTATGTACATCCCTCTCATTGTGGACTCTGGTATCAGCCGTGGTGGATTTTGAAGAAAGGGAAAGAATTGATCAATCAGCATCATCATGCTGTTATGACGGTGCATGAGTTCCCCCCTTTCTATAATGGAATAGGGGCAAAGAAGCTTCATCGAGCAACAGGGATTCCGTATACGCTGGAAATGCATCATCTTGTGGGTTTTCCGAAGCCGGCATCGCTTTCGGAGTGCATTGGAAAGCTGATGACGAAGTGGTTTTTTGCCTGGGATGCACGTACGGCCAAGGCAATCCGCACGGTCAATGAAGAAGTTTTGAAGAAACTCACCGCACATGGTGTTCTTCGCGAAAAAATCAAGGTCGTCCCTTCGTTCTATCTGGATCGAACGCTTCTTGCCCCCGACACATCCATCGAAAAGATGTACGATCTCGTGAGTGCGGGAAGGCTCGTTGCCAATAAAGGTTTTTTTTCGCTTCTTGATGCGCTCAAAGAGCTGCCCGATCGAACGCTCTTGATAATCGGTGATGGTCCGCTTCGAAAGAAGCTTCAGCACCACGCGCATGCGCTCGGTATTGCATCACGCGTCACATTTATAGGGTGGCTTGCGACATCATCCGACGTGTACCGTGCCTTGCAATCGGGAAAAGTCTTTATCATGAATTCGACGAGCGAAGGGGGACCGCGGGTCGCGCTGGAAGCCATGGCGCTTGGTCTTCCTGTTCTTTCCACGCGTGTTGGAGTGATGTCAGATGTCCTACAAGACCATCGCAATGGCATTTTTACACATGGAGATTGCAGTGACCTCGCTGCAAAAATAAAAGAACTGCTGGATCAACCGGAACTTCGTGAGCGAATTGGCATGGAAGCGAGAAACATTACCGAGAAGTTTGAACGGACGACTCTCATAAGGCAGTATGCAGATTTTTTGAAGTCGCTTGCATGAAATGACATGTCCTTCTTTGTACGACACCAGCGCGGCCGTTCTCGGCCGCGGTATTTTTGATCAGAGAGCGCGATGCTTCGCGCGGACGGCACAGAATAATCTCCCCAAAGAGATACCACCTTTTTCATAACTGAAAAAGGTGGAGCCAAAAAGGTTCCGGCGCTGGTGCTCATCGCCTGTACGACAATGACTCGTCTCTGCGTCGCATCGCAAACTCCTCGTCCCCTGCGGGGACTCGTCAAACATGCGATGCTCCCTCTGGGCGCTCGACTCATCATGTCGTACCACGGCGATTCGCAATGCGCCGGGGGAGACGACGGAAATTTTCAACACGACAATAAAAGCCTGATTTACGTTATGATACCACTGTGAAACTTCTCTTTATCACCCAAAAGCTCCATGAACAGGATGCATTCGGCATTCTGTGGATCAATGAATTTCGGCGTCAGGGGTTTGAGGTCACGGTCGTGTGTCTTGAGGATCGTGTCTCACCGCAGCCATTCGAAATTTTTTCGATGGGTAAAGAGAAAGGATGCGGAAAAATCCGTCAGGTTCTTCGCTTCTGGAAACTCATCATGACACTCCCGTACGATCGCGTCTTTCTCCACATGAGTCCGGTGTGGGGAATGCTGGGCGCGCCTGTATTCATCGCACGTCGAAAGCTAACGTATCTTTGGTACACGCACTACAAACTGAGCTTTTCCATGCGTATCACGGGATGGTACGCAAAACGGCTCTTCTGTGCAACAGCGCAAAGCCTTCCGCAGTATGAGGGATCACCAAAAAAAATCGTAACTGGTCACGGGATCGATCTCTCCGTCTGGCTAAAGCGTGAAAATAATACGATAAACTCACGTGAACTGCTTATGGTGCATCGACTCTCGCGTTCCAAACGCGTCGAAATTATTTTGGAGGCAATGACGAAGCTTTCCGACTATACACTTGTCATCTATGGCATCGAAGCAGAAAAGGATTACGCGGATGAACTGAAGAATCATGTTGAAAAACTTGCACTGCACGATCGAGTCACATTCCGTGGAACAGTTCCCATGACATCACTTCCGTCTATCTACCAGTCACATCGCTTGATTTTGAATATGGCGACGGAAACAATCGATAAGACGATGCTCGAAGCAATGACGTGCGGATGTTATCCAATCGTTACGAGGAGAAATGCAGAAGCAATTGGTATTCCCGTTGCGCCGGACGATACGCCGGAGGGAGTCGCATCATGCATCCTGCAGTATTCTGAACAAGCACCGATTACAGCAGAGGAGATGTATCAGGTTGTTGAAATGCGTCATAGTTTGCATCACCTCATCAAGCAAATGTCCTCTTTCATACTTCCCGGCACATGACGCGCGGTACAACGCCTGCAACGGCCCTCACATTTGTAAAGAATAGCGCTGCTTCGCTGGAACATTGTCTGCAATGCATGACGTGGTGCAGCGAGCACGTCCTTTTGGACGGAGGATCAACAGATGCAACGTTGGAGATTGCGGCGCAGTATGGTTGCCGTGTGATTCCCCAGAACAAAACGTTTTTAAATACCGAAGGGCGCATTATTGATTACGCTGGCATTACAAATCAGGGCATCGCGGCGGCGATGTATCCCTGGATCATCATCACCGATTCCGATGAATACATCGACGACGCGCTGATTGCAGAAATGAAAAAGCACATTGAAGTGGGAAAGCCCGAAGCATGTTTCGTGGAGCGTCTTTATACGCTCGATGATCATGTCATCAGAGCGGCTTCTTCCTATCCCAATCGTCAAATCCGCTTGTTCCACAAAGATGCCATCACTGAATTCGTGAAAGTCGTGCATGAACGTCCTGCACTGAAGGAAGGGATCATTCCTCTCGTGCTGCCGGGCATTCAATACGTTCCGCTGGACCCCGTCGAAGACCTTCACAAAAAATATCTTCGCTATTTGGACTTGGAAACAGTGCACGCCGGAGGAAAAGGATGGATGAATTGGTTCAGACTGCTTTTCAATAAGATGAGCAGAATTCTCTGGCGCAGTGTCCGCGTCCTCATGTTGCGACTTATGCACGCGCCATCCGATTGCCTGCCGCTTTGCTATGAACGGCTGAATAACTGGTACGCATGGGAAATCGTAAAAAGAACGTTTCCACCCACGTTCCATCGGAATGTTAAAAGAACTTCTTGATTGCCTGGACAACCTCGTCAATCTGACTCTCCGTGAGTTCGGGAAACATCGGTAGCGACAAAATTTCGTCACACAGTTTTTCTGCGTGCGGGAAGTCACCTTTTTTGTGCCCCAGAAATGCGTACGCTTTTTGGAGATGTAAAGGAATAGGGTAGTGGATTCCACTTTGGATGCCGACATCATTCAGGTGCTTTTGCAGCGCATCACGTTTTGATGTGCGAATGACAAAGAGATGGTAAATCTGTGTTCGGTCATTCTTCTCCTCTATAAAGCGTATATCACCGATGCCATTCAATGCTTTCCTGTAGCTCTGTGCATGGTCGTATCGGCTCCTATTCCATCTATCAAGGTGTGGCAGCTTGATGCCAAGAACAGCTCCTTGAATGCCATCCATCCGCTCATTCCAGCCAATGACATCATGGTGGTAGCGTACTTTGGAGCCATGGTCGCGGAGGATCTTCACCATTTCTGCAACTTTTTCATCATTCGTCGTGATGCCTCCCGCATCTCCATATGCTCCCAGATTTTTTCCCGGGTAAAAACTGAATGCAGCTCCATGAGCGAGAGAACCAACCTTCTTTTTTTTGTATGTTGCTCCATGTGACTGACATGCATCTTCTATCACAAGAAGTCCATGCTTCTTCGCAATCATGAGAACATCATCGATATCTGCTGGCTGTCCGTACAGGTGCACAGGAAGGATCACTTTTGTCTTTGGTGTAATTGCTGCTTCTAGCTTTGTCGTATCCATCAATCCGCTTTCTGCTTCGCAATCAACCAGAACGGGAGTTGCGCCAACGGAAGAGACAGCTTCCGCTGTTGCAAAGAAGGTGTTTGCTGGAACGATGCATTCATCGCCGCTTCCAATGCCATGTGCTTGCAAAAGGAGCGTCAGCGCAGCAGTTCCGGAATTTAAGCCGACTGCATACTGTACTTGGCAGTAGGTTGCGAATGCTTCTTCAAAGTTCTTTACCGCTGGCCCTAAAATAAACTGGGTATTGCCGATGACATCCAGAATTGCCGGCTCTACTTCTTTTTTCAAAGATTCATACTGTGCCTTGAGATCGACAAATGGAACACTCATGCACCAAAGGTAATAGCCTTGCCCTCTGCAATGGATCGATCCGCCAATTCAAGAATCTCTATAATCTTAAGTGAGTTGATGGCGGGTGTTTTTGGCTTCTCCTCACCCCGTACGCACTTGCAGAAATGAGCAGCAAGGACTTTGAGCGGTTCTACCGCATTCAGGCGGGGAATGACAACATCGCCACTGCGATAGATCGGCAATGCAAACGATTGATCTTCTTTTTGCACTGTCACACCTTTGTCGTAGATACGTACTTTTTCCGATGGTTCGTTGTCGTTATAGGTAATCATCTTTTCCGATCCTCCGATGAGTGTTTGTCGAAGTTTAACCGGGGAAAGCCAACTCACATGAACATGTGCCGAGAAATCATTCTTACATCGTAGATGCAGATGTGCCATTTCCACTTGTTTGGTGTGGACGCTTTGACCGTATGCCAGCACAGATACCAAGTCCTCCAGTGGACGGATGTGGTTCAAAATCGCCAAATCATGAATGGCCAGATCCCACAGGACGTTCGTATCTTTTTGAATGAGTCCCAGGTTGATCCTCACAGAATCGTAATACAGCAAATCACCAATGGTGCCTGCATCAACAATTTTTTTCATCTGATCGACAGCGTCCTCATACACGAATGTGTGATCGACCATCAGGATTTTCTTCTGCTTTGCTGCAAGATCCATCAACTCCTGCACTTCTTTGGAACTGGTTGCAAGTGGCTTTTCGACAAGTACGTGTTTTCCCGCTTCTAGCGCTGATTTTGCCAGAGCAACGTGCGAAGAGACGGGCGTTGCAATCACCATTGCTTCTATCTCGGCATCCTTCAGAAGATCCTCATAGTTTGTTGTAAAGAGTGTATCCGTATGCCAACGTTTTTGTTTCTCGAGCTGTTCCTGTTTTTGGTCACACACAGCCTTTACCCGTGCATCATCGCAAAGCGCGAAGTTACGCAGCAGATTGGGTCCCCAGTAGCCAAGGCCGACAATTCCTACGGAAACAGGATTCATGGATGTATGCTAGCATATCTTGTGGCTCATCCATGCCTTTCAAGCCATGAAAACAATCCGCACCGTGTTGGCTTCTCCGCTCGTGCACCTCGTTTTTTTAACAGCTTTGCTCGCTTTTGGCTTTTTCCATACGAATATCATTCCTGCGGATGATCATTTTTCTTATCAACGCTTTATCGAATCGCTTGCGACAGGAAATTTGGATCTCTCTATCCCTGGCTTCCAGGGAGCGTCGTTCTTCGCAGTGTTTATCTACCTCTTCACCCAATCGACCGTTTCGAACATCCTCTTCCAGATCTTTTGCGGACTACTTCTTCCAACTGTTGCATACTTTGCCACCTACGGACTCTTTCAAAAGAATGCTCCATCACTTCTGTCTGCGTACATTTTTGCATGTATGCCGTTCATGTCTTTCATCGCATTTCGCGGTTTTACGTTTCCTTCCTTTACTTTTTTTCTTTTCCTCACCATCGCGCTTCGATCGCGAGGTAGTGCATGGGCGTGGCTTCCGTGGGGCATTTCCGTTCTCATCAAGCCGTTCTCTGTAGCGATCTTTCCTCTCTTCCTGTTCTGGGATCCAAATCGTAACGCACTCCGCATCACGCGACGCAATGTCATGCAGTGCTTCCTGGCAGCGCTTCTTCCTATTGCGTATGTCTTTCTTCAGTATTCGCAAATTGGTCGTATCATTGTCGGAGCGCACACAGAAATCGATCAAACGAATGTTTTTGTATTTTCCAAATTTCCACTCAATCTTGTTCATGGCATGCAGATGCTCTTTTCGATCCACAATTATTTTTTTCTGGATCCCGCAAAAACAAGCGCGGGAAATCTGGTGCATTCGTCCCCACTCCTCATGTTTCTGGGTGTGATCGCACTTCTCTATCCTCCAGACATCATCCGTGCGCGGCGTCTGCAACTTCCGTTGGGTCTCTCCTTTCTTTGCGCCTATACGCTCGCAGCTATGCTTGATCATATGGACCATTGGTATATGGAGACTTCCGTCATCATGCTTGTCATGCTCGCAATACCCCTCCTCATGGAACGCCTCCTTCTTTTGCCAGTCATTCTTGCGACGCTTCACTTTCAGTTCTTCTATCTCTACCTCATGTGGCGCGGGACGTACTTCCCCGACTTCTCCCTTTTCGTCATTCCACTCGCCATCGATTGCATGGCGCTTCTCTTATGGCTCGTGTTTGCGGATCCAAAGAAGGCAATCCGCTCGTTCATCCGTCAGTACACCGTATGAGTCAGCGCATTGCCGTCATCGCGTGTGTCGTTCTTACGATTCTCTTTTCGATTCCATTCCTCATCGCAATGCCTTCCGTTGCGCCGTTTCTTTCCGCCGATGTCCGTCATGCGGCGCCGGAAGCGGTTTCGCAACTCCGAGAGCGGGGAATATGGCTTGTGAATGCGACATTCGATCATATTGAGCGACATGATGACCGGATTTGTTTTGTCTGGAAGCATGCGTACAGATCACGATCGATTGCTAGAGATCCGGAATTTCTTACCACGTGCATCGATGAAGAGGAGTGAGACGATCATAATCGGGATTGCTGTTGCGCTTGGTCTTGCACTCAGAATGACCGATATCGGTTTCCCCGATGTCCTGACCGATGAAGCACAATTTGGTCTGGGCTCTTCCGCCGCGCACCCGCCGTTTGGCATGTTCTTGATGAAGGTCATGATGATGCTCTTTGGAATGAATATTCTTGCGCTTCGAAGTCTCTCTATTCTTCTCGGAATCGGATGCGTCGTTCTCATCTATTTCATGACACGGGAGAAGTTCTCGAAGCAGACTGCGTTGTATGCCGCATGCATCGCATCGCTCTTCCCGAGTGCCATTCTCTTCAGCCGCTTGGCATTTCTCACAATGCCGCAGCTCTTCTTCTGGTTATTGTTGATTCTTGCGTTTCTTCGCGCCAAGAAAGATCCATCAGGGCTCATGCTGCTTTTTTTGTTTCTGGCGTCCGTTGGAGCAACGTTTATCAAATTCCAGGGACTCGTGGTGCTGGGGCTTCTACTTCTTGGCCGTATCATCGACGTTAGAAAAAAATGGTGGGAGGATAGCATCGTTCATGTTCTTGTGTTGAGCCTTCTGCCGATTGCTCTCTACGACATCACGCATCCGGGAGTCATGGCATCGGTTTTGCTCTATGGAGGATCAAATGACATGCCGGAGTTTTCTGAACGGTTCGGATTACTGTTCTCGACATGGTGGTCTGTGTTGAGTCTGGCAGTGATTCTTCTTCCTCTTTCTCTGTTTGCATTCAGAAAAATTGGATGGGAATTGCAGATCGTGTCTGTGTGGGTACTTTTGCAGGGATTCCTCTTCGGTGCATCGCATGAATACTACGTTGCCGATCTTCTCGTGTTTGCGATTCCCTGTGGAGTAATGTTTGCATCTGTATCGAAATCGATCCGTCTTCCTGGTGTGGTCGCGCTGTGCGTTCTTGCGTTCATTCTTCTTGGTCCACGATCCATCACGTTATCTCGCTATACGGCCGATCCCTACAAAGAACTCGGTTATTGGAACACGCATGCGGAAGCAATCAACAATGCGCTTCGTGATCTGCCCGATGTCGTTGTATTGGGCGATGCGGGGCATCAGATTCGATGGTACCTGGCACCAACGGTGCTCGTGGGGAAGGATATGGATCTTTCTGCGAGGAGAGGCGCATTCCTTCTGCTCGATCCATCCATCGAAACACCGTTTGAAGACGGACAAGAGGTCTATGACGATGAACAAGTTCGCGTGATTCTGCGCTAAAGTATGGGTATGCGCATTGCATATATCACGAATGCGAGGTTTCCAAACGAGCGTGCCCACGGGCACCAGATTCAGGCTGTCGTGCAGTCCATGAAAGAACTGGGACACAATGTGACCATCTTTGCGCCATATCGGAATGAAACAAAGAATGTGCAGAGGAGTGATATTCGGTATCTGGGTTCCTACGATTTTATCCATTCGGTATTTTTCCCTGGAGTTCTTGGTTTATGGATGCTCAACCGCATGATGAGGAAGTTACTCAAGGGGAATCTTGGTTCGTTCGATATGCTCTACACCAGATCTCCAGCATTACTGGAGCCACTTATCGCATCGCGAAAGCCCGTTATTTTAGAGCTTCACACTATTCCCAATCACTGGCGCTCTTCATTCATCGCGCTGTGTCATCACTGCACGAAGATTGTTTGCCTCACATCGCTCATGAAGAAAGAAATGATAAAAATGGGTATCCCGGAAGACCTTTTGATGGTTGAAGGAGATGCAATTGATGAGGCGTTGCTTCAGTCAACGATTTTACAAGAACAGGCGAGGGCTCATTTCCAAATTTCGCACGATGTTTTTGTTCTGGGATATGCGGGTTCGCTTATCACGATGAATCTTTCGAAGGGAGTAGAGCAAATTCTTGATGCTCTTCCCGAAAAATGTATGGCATTGATTGCAGGAGGTCCTGAATCTGCTGCGAAGGAGCTTCGATCACGATCGGCATCGGCAAAAGTCCTCGGTCAGGTTTCTCACGACGATGCGATTCGCGCTCTCCTGGCATCCGACGTGCTTGTCTATCCCGCTCCCAAGACGAATCATCCCTACTTCCTGCGCGATACGTCTCCCCTCAAACTGTTTGAATACATGGCGATGAAGAAACCGATCATTTGCGCCGATATTCCTCCCGTGCATGACATTCTGGATGCATCAACAGCCCGGTTTTACCAACCGGGAAACATCGATGAGCTTCGTGAGCAGATCATCTGGGTGAAGGAACATGCCGAGGAGGCAAGGATGATGGCGGCAAAAGCTTTTGAATCTGTGCAGGATCACACCTGGAAAAAGCGTACAATGCGGATTCTTTCGTCCCTATGAAGATCTTCTCCATCTGTTCGGCGCGTCCTAACTTCGTAAAGCTCGCGGCGGTGCATCATGCATTGCGGAAGATCACATCATCGATCGAACATTCCATCATTCACACCGGGCAGCATTACGATCCGTTTTTCTCCGACGAATTCTTCAAAGAACTTGAAATTCCGGAACCTGCGGTGAATTTTGAGATTGCGGGTGGTTCCAATGAGGAGCAGCAGAAGCGGGTAGAGGAGGCTTGCGGAAAGCTCTTTGAGAAGAATCGTCCGAATCTCGTTCTTGTCTACGGAGACGTGAACGGGGCGGTTGCGGCAGCACGGGCCGCGCATCAAGTGGGCATCAAGGTAGCACACATCGAAGCGGGACTTCGTTCGTTCGATGCTTCCATGCCGGAAGAACACAATCGCACGGAGATCGATCGGCTGTCATCTCTCCTTTTTGTCACAGAGCGGTCGGGGATCGACAACTTGAAGAAGGAAGGAATCTCGGAAGGAGTGTATTTTGTCGGCAACACGATGATCGATACGCTCATTCGGATGCTCCCGGTCATTGGCAAGCATTCTCTTCCATCGAATATTCATCAACCATACGCGGTTGTGACGCTGCACAGGCCGAGTAATGTGGATGATAAGAGAATGCTGACAAACATTGTGGATTTTCTCTGCGAGCTCCAGGAAAAAATACCGGTTGTGTTTCCTCTGCACAGGAGGACACTGGCCCGCCTCTCCGATTTCGATCTTCTCGATCGGCTTTCCCAAAGCATCCGCGTGATGGATCCGCTTCCGTATCTCCGTTTCATGCGCCTTGTGCTCGACGCATCGTTCGTCCTCACCGATTCCGGCGGCATTCAGGAAGAAACTGCCTATTTGCAGAAGAAATGCTTCACGATGCGCCCAAATACGGAACGTCCAGTGACGATTGAATGCGGAAGCAATGAGTTGATCGACGCGATTGGGAGGATGGAAGACAGGAACAAGGTTTTTGACTATGCATCGCATCCAAAGGCGTTTGCATCGACCATTCCTCCGCTCTGGGATGGAAAGGCGGGGGAGAGGATCGTGGAAAAGCTCCAATAGAAAAGAACCAAAGAACCAATTTTTGCTTGGTTCTTGTTTGGACCCTGGCTCTTTTGTATTGGTCCTTTAAAAAAGGAATGATTTCATGATCCCAATCCGATGCAAGCGGTACTGCAATGCCACTCCAAGCACTCCAAACCCATACTTCAGACTCCGCTTGAAATTAATGGACGACGCCTCCGGAAAATACTTCGTAGGACACGATACTTCGCCGATCAAAAAGTTTTTCATGAGGATTTGCGCGAGCATTTGGTTGTCGAAGATGAAATCGTTCGAGTTTTTCTCGAGCGCGAGTGACTCCAGAACTTTTTTGGAGAACGCACGGTAGCCCGTGTGATACTCCGAGAGCTTTGCGCCAAGAAGGACATTCTCGATAAGTGTGAGGAAGCGGTTTGCGACGTATTTCCAGACAGGCATTCCTCCCTTGAGCGCGTGCCCTCCCAGAATTCTGGAACCCAGGATCACATCGTAGGGTCCATCCACGATCATCGAAGCCATCGGGAGCACCAAATGAGGATCATACTGATAATCCGGATGTACCATCACGACAACATCGGCGCCATGAGAGAGCGCGGTCTTGTAGCAGGTCTTTTGATTTCCTCCATACCCAAGATTTTTCTCATGAAGGACCGTCGTAATGCCAAGACGTTCCGCCAGATCAACCGTTTCGTCATGACTCATGTCATCCACCAAGATCACTTCATCCACAATATCTTTTGGAAGTTCCTTGTAGGTCTGCTCGAGCGTTGCCGCAGCGTTGTAGGCGGGCATGACGACGATGATTTTCTTGCCGTGGAGCATCGCCGCATAGTGTAGCCTATGTTCATACTTTCCTTTCGACCGATTTTAGGTTTCATCATGAAGTGGCCATTGTGGTTCCGGCTTTTACTTGCCTATGCGCTCCTCTTCCTGCCGCTCTACCTCCCGCTCATGACGGGGAAGGTGATCTATGCCGCAGGAGATACACTTGGGTTTGATTACCCTCCACTCCTTGCACTCAAGCCCTTTTCCATCGACTCTCTTCTGTCCGACCCATTGAACGGTCAGGGTTTTCCGTGGCTTGTGACGTACGGCACGTTCGATCCCATCGCTCATACGCTTCGTCTATTCTTCGATGCATACCAAACACTTGGCTGGCTCATCTACCTCTATCTTCTTGTTGGCTCCCTTTTCTTCGCACTGTTTTTAAGAAGACACCGCTTCTCTGATGTAGCTTATTTCATCGGAGGACTTGTCTATACGTGCGCGTTTTTCTGGACGGCAGACGGCGATTATCCGTTGGCATTTTCCGTTCCACTGTTTGCATCGCTCCTCTTTTTTCTTTCTTTTTCAAGATCCCATCCCGTGCGCTCGAC
>CAZEUQ010000019.1:0-12674 GCA_964515125.1 uncultured Candidatus Peribacteria bacterium | reverse complement strand
GTGCATTCTCTTCTTCGCGATCCTGCATGATGGTCTGCTTCAGCTTTTGAATACACTCGACGACGGCAAGCTGGAAGTTGGAAAATTTCTTCACGGAAAATCCTGCAGCGCGAGGGTGTCCTCCTCCACCGAATGTTCTTCCTGCAAGACGACTTGCGTCGATAGCAGGAGAAGAGCGAAGGCTCGCCTTCAGTCCCCCTTCCTCAAGCTCCGTAAAGAGGATGTATACATCCCCGTTTGGGATTGTTGAGATAAGTTCATCGAGAATACCCGTCGTTTCTTTGCTCACAGCGCCCATCTCCTGCATATCCTCGCGGCTGATAGCTGACCAGACGATGCGTGAATCGGGATCAATCTGAATTCTGTTGAGCGCACGTCCCCAGATTTTGAGCGTCGAAAGCGGTTTGGTCTTATACACATGCTGGATGATTTCCTGCTGACGTGCGCCAAAATCCAAAAGTTCCGCAGCAACCTCCAAAGACTTCGGTGTGGTGTTGGGATTCTGAAAACTACGTGTATCGGTAATAAGCCCCGTAAGAAGGAGAGTAGCGATATCCGGTGTGATGAGTTTTTTCCATTTTTCATCGGACAAGAACAATTGATACAGCACCTGTGTGGCACTTGCAGATGTTGGATCAATGAGCGTGAGCTGCCCGAACTGCGTATTCGAAATATGATGATCAATGTTGAGGATAGGAACTTCTGAGAAGAGGTCGATATGGTCTTTATAGATGGAGCCAAGGAGTGGCAGTTCAGCCGTATCTACAACAACGATCAGGTCGTACGTTGGCATGCCCTCTAAGATTTGTACGTGTTCCTTTTTTAGTTTTCCCTTCTTCGGCACCACGATGATGTTCACTTTTTGGTCTTCAATGTCGTAGCGAAGTTTGTCGACCTCTACCCCACCGGAACAGTCCAGCGTGATAATGAAGTTCTGGCTTTCCGAAATAGTTTGCGTGAGCTCACTATAGTTCGGAAGAAATTTGAGTGCGTCGGGAGGGGTATCCGGGCAGATGACTGTGCAGTCTTTTCCGAGCGCCTTGAAAACGGAGTAGCACGAAAGAGCGCTGGAGAGACCATCAGGATCCACATTCGCATGAGGAACGATGAGGATACGCTCCGCAGCATTGATTGCGGATCTGGCAGCCGATAATGCATCGTTTTGGAGCGCCATACGGCGGTATTTGACGTTTTAAGAAGTTATCGTACTATTATATCATTTTTTAATCAAGACATCAAGACTCTATTATGTCAATAAACCGACTGGAAGGAGCAAAAAGGACGCATTGTATTGCGACCAATCGTGGGCATGCAAGTCAAAACCGATCATCTGGCTTGCCATGAGGAGACCCGCGCATGCGGGGCGACGAATGGTCGGGGCGACAGGACCCTTCCCCACATACGCGGAGTCAGGGCAAGCTCGAACCTTCTTTTTTCCACAGATGCTCTTTTTTCTCACGCTTCCAACCCTTTATTTCCTTTTCACGCTTTCTTGCATTGATCCGATCAGGCTGTTGTTCACTCCATACCAATTTTTGAATGGGAATCTTTTTCGTATGCTGACACGCGATTCCTAGAAAATGCTCTCTCAATCTACGATCTAGATTATCTGTAAACCCTACATAGTAAGAGCCATCTACCAGTTCGAGAATGTAAACATGAAACATAGAGAACGAATGTGGCTTGCCATGAGGAGACCCGCGCATGCGGGGCGACGAATGGTCGGGGCGACAGGACTCGAACCTGCGGTCTCAAGACCCCCAGCCTTGCGCTTTACCAACTAAGCTACGCCCCGACATGAGGATCGTAGCATAAAAATCATTGAATTTAATTCCGTCTATCAATCAACCAGTCAACCAATCAACCAATATCCCGAATCTTTCTTCCCTTGGCTTTTCTCGTACCCTCCACTACCCTTCCTTCAATGATCCCTCCCTTATGTCCAAACCACTTGTCGACACCATCGATGAGCTCCTCGGCGCAAAGGAGGATTTTAAAATCAAGCAAGTTTTGCTACGGCACAATTTTCATGCCATCGGCGAGGCAATCAATAATTTAGCCAGAGGGAAGCGAAAAGTTTTTAGTCTCCTTCCTCCAGAAATTCAGTCGGAAGTGGCCATTGTGTTAACCGATGCAAGCAAACACTCCATTTATCCTCGCTTGTCCGATGACATTATCGCACGGTTCCTGCACTTTAATGATGAAGACGATGCCGTGGATATTTTGCAATTTCTTCCGGAAGAGCGACGCCATTCGATTCTCGAACGTATCAAGATCGATAAACGCACGAAGTTTGAGAAGCTTCTCAAATTCGGAAAGGAGACGGCAGGAGGACTCATGGATTTGAATTTCATTCTCGTGAAACCCGATTTCACCCTGAAAGATGTCGCCGAGAAAGTGCAGAAACATCTAGAGACAGAGAAGCAGGCACCTCTTGTTTTGGTGGTCGATGAAGCAGGGAAAAGCATTGGGTACATCCCCTACAAAGACCTTATTCTCACGCCACCGACAACGCGTGTTTCTGTGCTCATTCAGCCACTCCCGGTTATTTCGCACAAGGTCGACCAGGAGAAAATCTTGAGTATGGTTCCCAAGCGCGGCGATGTGATTGGTGTGACTGATGAAGAGAACCACGTCCTCGGTATCATCCATCTGCGGGATCTACTCCGCGTTGCACAGAAGGAGGCGACGGAAGACATCTACTTGCTGGCTGGAGTGGACCTGGAAGAAGAAATGAACGATGCCGTGAGTGTGAAAGTGAAACGCCGTGTGAACTGGCTCATCATCAACCTTGGTACGGCCTTTCTTGCATCCTTCGTTGTTGCCCAGTTTGAGAGCACCATCGCACGGCTTTCCATCCTTGCCGTCTACATGCCGATTGTTGCAGGAGAGGGAGGAAACGCAGCAACGCAGGCGCTTGCCGTCGTGGTACGAGGACTGGCACTGGGGGAAACAACGTGGGACCAGGCCCGATCTATCGTGATGAAGGAAACGATCGCGGGGCTCACAAATGGTCTTGTGATGGGAATCATTGCAGGAGGCATTGCCTACGTATTCGGCGGGCCACCTATGCTGGGAATCGTCCTTGGGGCTGCGATGATCATCAACCTCATGGTTGCAGGGTTCTTCGGCGCACTTATTCCATTCATCCTCAAGGCATTCAAGATTGATCCTGCAACAGCCAGTACGGTCTTTGTGACAACCGCTACCGATGTCTTTGGTTTCCTCGTCTTCCTGGGACTTGGATCCATCCTTCTCTAAACATTCCATGGAACACAAAACATTCCGCTATTTTGACCTCATCATGGCTGCCTTCGTGTGCGTGCTCATGACCAGTAATATTGCATCCTCTGCAAAGATTATCGATTGGAACATATCACTCCTGTGGCTTCCTCTGTCATTCGACGCGGGAACGCTGCTTTTTCCTATCAGCTACATTTTTGGGGACATTCTTACAGAAGTCTATGGCTACCGTCGTTCACGGCGCGTGATCTGGGCCGGGTTTGGCGCCACGCTCGTGATGAGTATCTGCCTTGCCATCGTTGGAATGCTTCCCGGCGAAGCACAGTGGCAACAGTACGCGGGAGACAGCGCCTACAGTGCGATTCTCGGAGGCGTTTCGAGCGGAGGCATCATCGTTGCAAGCCTGACGGCGTATTGCGCCGGTGAGTTCTCCAATTCTTTCGTACTTGCGAAGATGAAAATCATGACGGCGGGGAAATACCTGTGGACACGAACTATTGGATCTACTCTCATTGGGCAGGCAATTGATACATCCACATTTCTTCTCATTGCAACGCTCCTTGGTGTCTTCCCATGGGAGATCTTTGCAAGCCTCCTCGTTGCAAACTATATCTTCAAAGTAGGCATTGAGGTGCTCTTCACGCCCATCACGTACGCCTTCACGGGATTCCTCAAGAAAACGGAGCATGAGGATTACTACGACAAAGGGACGAATTTTAATCCCTTCGCCTTGTAGGCGAGAAGGTCTGGGTAGGAAGTTATGCGATCAGATCTTTTCCGGTCGATCCCCATTCCCTCCGTATCTCGCCTTCTCCCCCAGCTCCTCTTCAATCCTTAGGAGCTCATTATATTTACAGACTCTATCCGTACGAGAAAGCGAACCCGTTTTAATCTGTCCTGTCGCAAGACCCACAGCCAAATGCGCGATGAAGGTGTCTTCCGTCTCACCGCTACGGTGACTCACAACGGCGTTCCATCCATTCTTCTTTGCCATTTGAATTGCATCGACTGTTTCACTGACCGTTCCGATTTGATTCAATTTGATGAGAACTGCATTCGCAGCTTTTTTCGTGATCCCTTCCTCCATTCGTTTTGTATTCGTCACAAAAAGATCGTCACCAACCAGTTGGATGGATGACCCGAGCGTCTTCTGCATCAGCGCAAAACCGTCCCAGTCATCTTCACTGTGGCTATCCTCAATGCTGATGATGGGATAGTTTGTTGTAAGTTCCTGATAGTACGAAACGAGCGCAGAAGAGGAGAGCTTCTGGCCATCTACATGATACATACCATCTTTGTAGAACTCCGATGCAGCGCAATCGATCGCGAGCTTCACTTTTCCTGTGTAGCCAGCAGCGGCAATGGCATCCATGAGAAATTGGAAAGCCTCGGATGCATTTTTCACATGCGGTGCGAATCCCCCTTCGTCTCCTACCGCCGTTGTGTACCCTGCTTTCTTCAGGAGCTTCTTCAGTGCATGGAAAATTTCGCTTCCCGCGCGAAGTGCATCATGAAAAGAGGAAAAATCCGTCGGAATAATCATGCATTCCTGGAACGAAAGACCAGAGTCTGCATGGGCTCCTCCGTTAATGACATTCATCATGGGAACAGGGAGCAAGACAGGGTTTTTGATTTCGAATTGATCTGCGAGGGATGCAAACAAAGACTTCTTTTCGCTCGCAGCGCGTGCGCGGCACACCGCCATGGATACACCCAAGATTGCATTGGCACCCAGCTTGGATTTATTCGGTGTTCCATCCAGATCGATCATTGTTTGATCAATCGTGCGGTGGTCGGAAGCGTTCATGCCTTTCAGCGTTTTGAGGATCATTCCATCCACATTGGAAACCGCCTTCATGACAGCCTTGCCCTCATATTCAGATCCCCCATCCCGTAGTTCCAATGCTTCGTGGGACCCCGTCGAGGCACCCGAAGGGACCGCAGCACGGCCACATGAGCCGTCGTTCAACATACAGTCGACTTCCACTGTTGGCGTTCCGCGCGAATCAAGAATTTGTCTGGCTTTAAGAGAAGAGATGGTTGTCATGCGCATACTATATTTCAAAAAGAAGACAGAGGACAGAGCACTTTCTGTCATCTGCCTTCTGACTTCTGACTTCTGACTTCTTCTTTATACACGCTTCTTTGCCCGCTCATGCAACACTCCCGTGTAGAGCGCAAGCAATGCAATCACAAGGCCGATCTCTGTCGGGCCAGACCGTGGGAGTTTTGGCGGAACGGATGATGTACTGGAACGACTGGAAGACTTGGAGGAAGACGAGGAACTCATGTTTTTAGACGAAGTTACAGAAGAAATTCCCCTCTCTGCCATGCGCTCCGTGCGACGCGATGACTGGATGACCGCAAGGGATGTCTGTTTCGACGATGTCTGCGTCTTTGCAGAAGACTTCGAGGCTTCCTTGGAAGACATTGCCTTTGAGGAAGAAGATGCGTCCTGTCCTGTTACATCCGCTCCTGTATTCTCGGGAGAACGTACGCAGGCAACGATGGAACCAGTTGTAAGGAAGAGAACGAGAACGCCTGAAATAATGCCAAGACGGGAGGATTGACGGCGGATGACCTGCATACAGAAGAGGGAAAGAAGTAAAAGGCCAAGGAAGACTAAGGGGATGCTCCAGAAGAGCGTGAGCCATGCATACACGCGAAGCACAGCGGGCAGCACCATACCAACTCCCTGTGCAAGTGCCCAGAGCGTTAGCATGAAGAAAGGAAACCAATGGAGAAGGCGAAGTTCATAGTCCGCACGGTTCTTCTTAAACGTACCGAGCAGCACCATGGGGTATCCAAAGCAAATGATCCAAGCGACGAACCATGGGAGAACGCCTGCAGGGTAGTCTGGAAGGATGGCAAGGACGAATCCGCTCACAGCAATTGCCGCCGCAAGAACAGCAATGTAAGCCGTTTCTGTCTTGTGCTTCAGGGGCATGAGAAAAGGAGGTGATTGTCCGTGAGCTCCGAGGTGATGTCAACATCGCTAGACATTGACAATAAAAGAGTATCTTTTATAGATACGCATATCCCCTTCTTGCTCCTGACTATCTCTTCCTCCCCGGTAAATATTTATCACGCTCATCGTACGAGTGCTTCTTCGAAACGATCGTATAATGGCGTGATCTAAATTGCAGAACCTGTAACACGACGTAGAGGGCCAGACTCAAAATCCACAATAGTGGCAAGATACGCATCGAGAGGAAAAGAACCTGCTCCGCACGGCTGACGGCAAAAAGGATGCCGACAACACCAAACCAGAATGCCGCAGAAGCCCAACTACGAGAGAGTTTTACAGTCATCGGATTCTTCATCCTCTTCCTCCACACACTGATGAGAACGGAGAGGAGAAGAAGCACCGCGCAGACAATGAGGATCGCCATGATCTTCGGGTTTGAATATGGCGCCGTGCCGTTATTGGGGTAGAGCCAGTACGAGAGAAAACCTCTGATCATAAGAAGGAGTGAATCGGGCGCACCATAGAACAAAGTGATGCAATGGTCAAAGCTCCTTACTCCTTTTTCGCCTTGGCATGATGCTCCTGATGCTTTTCGATCTTCTTCACATGCAACGCATGAACCATAGCATACAGTTCGCGTTCCCGAAGCGTGCGTGCTGGACGAAGAAGAAGGTAGACCAAAAACCCAACAATGGGCAGGAGCGCGACAAGCGCAATGCAGAAGAGCTGGAAGAGAAATGAGTGTGTGCGGAGGATGATATCGCGTGTTGCGAACAGAATGAGAAACACGAGGAGAGTCGCAAAAAAACCAATGCCGCCCTGCAGGAGGAGGATGGTAGGATTCGCAGATACAGACTCAACAAATTGTGTAAAGAACGAGGAGGACACAAAGAAAGGGGGAACGATTATAAGTGCGGATACTTCCGACGGTGAACGACAACGTACACGATGGTGGCAAGGAGTGCCAGCACCGCAAGAACCTGGCTGAAACGAAGCTGGATATCGCCAAAGGAAATCATGCGACGTGCAAAGACATAGATGAATGTCATCACGGCAACAGAAATACCGTAGATCATATTTCCCCGGTGCGAGAGCTTAAGCTCGACAGCCGCAAGAGCTCCTAAACTGATGAAGAGGCAACTCAAGAACATAAAATCCGCAATATTCGCGAACACGGGAATGCCAAAGTCTCCGCGTAAAAATTCCAGAAGAAACATGCCGATACACGCGATGACAATGCCGAAAAGTGTTTCGGATCCTGCACGGCGTGAATGTTTACGGATGAGCAGGAGCAGGAACGTGAGGAGAAGATAAAACAGGAAGTAGTAGAGCTGCACAGGGTGAATGGGCACGGCGTAGCGGACATTGGGCGTATCGAAGATGACACCAAAGAAAGAGTTCGTGGGCTTTCCGTACGATTGCGCCGCAAAATATTTCCCCAGCCAGTCGAAGGCAAGGCCAAACATCGTCGCCGGCAAAAGAACATCCAGCCACTGCAGGAATGTTGCACGTTGGTCACGGGTTGCAAAGAAGAGAACGAGACCAATACCAATGGCGCCACCTAAAAAGCTGAATCCTCCGTCCCAAAATATAAAGAAGCGAAGAGGCTCCTGCGCATATGCCTGATAGTTGGAAACAACCGCCATCAGGCGACCGATCACAAAGAAAGAAATGCCATACAGCCATCCTTTCTCGCGCATGTGGTCCAAGCTTAAGTTCGCAGACTCTGCCAGGCGGAAAAAGAATTCTGCAGCAAGCCAGGTTCCAATGATAAGGAACAGCAGGCGCATCCAAATGATGAAAGGGCCGATCTGAAAGGCTTCGAACATGAGGGCTCCAGAGTAAAGGAAATGAATCGAATTGTGTAGCCGCGCCCCTTCGCGGGCGCGGACCGCAGCCACGAAGGGCTGCGGCTCATTTCTATAAGCCAATCGACAGCGCAAGCTTCCTCTCTCCAATATCTCTCTTTACGGTTGTGATGAATTCCTCGTATGGAACAACGACTTGATTCTTTGTGCGCACATTACGCACAGCAACACTATGACTATCCACTTCCTTGTCACCAAGAACGAGAAGATACGGAATTTTTAGTTTTTCACCTTCACGAATTCGTTTCCCAAGGGAATCGGCAGGATCCAAATACACCGAGCGAATTCCAGCGCCAACAAAATCCTGCTCCATCCTCTTCGCATAGTCCTCATGGGCAGGGGCGACGGGGATAATGGCAACCTGCGTCGGCGCAACCCACAGCGGGAAGAGCCCTCCGTGATGTTCGATGAAAATGGAAAGGAACCGTTCGAGCGAGCCCATGATGGCGCAGTGAATCATCACGATCCTTTCTTTCTCTCCCTGTTCGTTCGTACAGAAGAGGTCGAAGCGTTCCGGCATATTGATATCCAGCTGAATGGTTGCGACCTGCCACTCGCGCCCGATGGCATCCATGGCGATGAAGTCCACTTTGGGACCGTAGAATGCCGCTTCCCCAACCGCTTCCGTTGTCTTCACGCCGCGCTCTTTTGCGATCGACCGGATATTCTTCTCCGCTTCCTGCCATAGTTCCGGGGTACCGAGATATTTTTCGAAGGTGTGTGGATCGTGGAGTGACAAACGAACGTTGAGTTCACCGAACCCCGTTGTTTTGTAGAACGTATCGATAATGTCCCACACACGCATAAATTCTTCCTTCACTTGGTTCTGCCTGCAGAAAACGTGTGCATCGTCCTGGGTGAAGCCACGGACGCGGGAAAGGCCGTGCAATTCCCCCGTCTGTTCATCACGATAACAAGCCGTCGTTTCGCTATAGCGCTGGGGCATATCGCGGTAGCTCCTCGCCTGCGATCCAAAGATCTGCGTGTGGTGCGGGCAGTTCATCGGCTTCATCGCAAATTCGTGTCCTTCACGCGTGATGACGCGAAACAGATCATCTTTAAATTTCTGCCAATGCCCGGATGTCTCATAGAGTTCCTTCTTCGTGATGTGCGGAATGGTCACCCGTTGGTAGCCACGCACCCTGCGCAGTTCCCAAACGTAATCATCCAGTAAATTCCGAAGCAACGTACCTCTGGGCGTCCAGAGCGGGAGACCTGGTCCCACGAGTTCGCTGAAGGTGAAGAGGTCCAGTTCTTTTCCGAGCTTTCGATGATCGCGCTTCTTCGCTTCTTCCATCATCTCCAGATACTTCTTGAGCTCATCTTTTGAGGCGAATGCTGCAACGTACAACCGTGTGAGCTGTTCGCGCTTTTCGTCACCGCGCCAGTACGCACCGGCAAGCGTCATGAGTTTGAAGGCATCTGCGGGGATCTCTTTCAGATTTTCCACGTGTCCCCCGCGGCAAAGGTCCGTGAACGTCTCATCACCTTTCGGCCCGATGTTCACGTAATGCGTCACGTCTGTGGCACCTTCGTTCTTCTCCAGATCTTCAATCAATTCGACCTTAAAGGGCTGTTTCATCTTCTTCCAGTATTTCTTCGCATCGCTTGTCGAGAGCCGATCACACCGAAAGGTCTGCCCCTGATTGATAATCTTGCGCATCTCTTTCTCGATGACAGGAAAATCTTCATCGCTGATCGGCTGGGCGAACAAAAAATCGTAGTAGCACCCCGTCTCAATCGGCGGACCGATCGTGATCTTCGTCTCTGGCCAGAGCTTCAAGACAGCCTGTGCAAGAACGTGCGCAAGCGAGTGGCGCAGGTTGTGGAGATGGGCATCGGGGAACGACATGAACGGATAATAACGGAATTGGAGGCGAGTTACGAGCTGCTTCTCTACTTCTTCTCCACAAGACCAATATCCTTTTCAATCGCGCGCACCTCACGAAGGAGCTGCTGATCATCATTCATCTTTGTTTCAATCTTCTCCACAGCATGCATCACCGTTGTGTGGTCCCGATGCGAAAAGTTTTCGCCAATGCGCACGTAGCTCATCTGCAGGTGCTTCTTCGTCATGAACATCGCAATCTGCCGCGGCATGAGGATTTCGCGTACACGTGACTGCCCGATCATTTCGGAAACAGACACGGAGTAATAGCGGCTCACTCCCTCCAGAATATCTTGCAGGGTGGTTCTGCGTTCGGGGTGCTTATCGAAGCCCACCATGTCTTCACCTTCATACGGATCTTTATGCAGTTTGATCATAATATCGGCAATACTTTTCACAGTGGGCATGCAGTGTTCCAGCTCATACTGTGCAACCGCCTGCATGAGAATCCCCTCCAGTTCCCGGACGTTCTTCGTGGCATGCTCTGCGATGAACTGCAGGACTTTTTGGTCGATGAAAAGTTCGTACTCCATCGCCTTCTCGGTGAGGATGGCTAACCGTGTTTCATAATCCGGTGCCTGCACATCCGCAATCATGCCGCGTTCGAAGCGGGAGAGAATGCGATCCTGGAGCAATGTGAGCTGCTCGGGTGAACGGTCTGCGCTGATGATGATCTGCTTGTTTTCTTCATAGAGTGCATTGAACGTGTGGAAGAATTCTTCCTGTGTGCGATCGGTCTTTGCCAAAAACTGCACATCATCCATGATGAGTACATCCACCTGACGATAGCGCCGCCGGAATTGATCCATCTTCTGTGACTGAATTGCCTCAATCACCTGATTCGTAAATTCCTCCGTCGTGATGTAAACGATCGTCGCATGGGGAATCGATTTGAGGATCGCATTGCCCGTTGCCTGCAGAAGGTGCGTTTTACCAAGTCCGACACCACCGTAAATAAAGAGCGGGTTATACTTTCCACCCGGTTGCGCCCCTACGGCACTACACGCCGCATGCGCGAGGCGGTTCATGGGCCCCACGACGAAGTTCTCCATGGTATAACGCGCATTGATGATCTTGCTCGTAAGCCCCTCGGCAAGCTTTACCTCATTGCGCTTGGGGAGCTTTCGCTTCTTGTTGTCGGGAAAATGAAGGAGGAGATCCACGCTTCGCTCGCGGTCTCCCTGCAGCGTGCCATCCACCTGATAGACAATCTTCTCGATGGAGTCATCCATCTCGCGGATGATTTCCAATGTCATGGTCTGGTAATGCTCCAGATGCCAGTTTAAGAACATAGGAAGCGGTAACCCAATAATGATGGTCTTGTCCTCACGTCCCAAGATGGTGGTATCTCGAAACCAGGTCACAAACTGTCCCCGCTGCAACTTAGCTTCCAGCTTTTTCAGTATTTCCAGCCACAAGTCGAGGTCGATTCCGGAGGATGTCATAACGTGAAGAGATGCGCGATATCATTAAATGTGATGACGACGATGAGTCCGATGATCACAAGGAATCCAAACGCATTTGTCATCACTTCAAACCGACGGTTTAAAGGACGACGCAAAATCGCCTCCAGCACGACAAAGAGGAGGCGTCCGCCATCCAACGCAGGGAGTGGCAAGACGTTGAGAATGGCAAGGCTCAAGCTCAATAGCGCCACAAGGCGGAGGTAGCTCATAAAGCCGTCCTGGACTGTTCCGTGTGTCAGTACCGCAATACCAACAATGCCGGTAATGCCTTCGGGGACGCGTGCACGCGTGAGGAGTGTTGCGACCAATTGCTCGAGTCCGATGACCGTTTGCTTCGTCATGAAGACCGTCTCCTTGAGCGAGAGTACGATGGAATCCCCCACCGAACGTCGTGGCGCCGCAATGTTGTAGGCATAGTCAGAAATTTCTATTCCGGACTTCCCTGCTGTCAGGGGGACACGATATGTATCGGTCGCGACAGGTTCCGTGAGCGTGCGGACAACGTAGGTAACGGTTTTTTTGTGTTCCTGCAGTGTCACAACATCTTCTGCTCGAAGGACGGGTGTGCCGTTGATACTCTCAAGAAGACGCCCACTTGGGACACCGGCTTTTGCGGCAGGCGTTCCCGGAAGGACATTGGCGATATATACACCACGATCAAAGGAAAGCTCACCACGTGTTTCGGCGGCAGCAAGATCATCAATGGATGCATACCAACTGGGAACCCAGTGCCCGACGGAGAATCCAATCGTGAGGAGGATGAGCGCAAGGGAAAAATTCATGAAGACTCCTGCAAGCAGGATGCATGCACGCGCAATGAAACCGGCAGCGGCAAAACTGCCGGAGGCCAGGCGCTCCGACTCCGTCATCGCGTTTTCCCCCTTTAAACGGACAAAGCCTCCAAACGGGATCCAGTTTAACGTGAAGTGTGTCCCCCTTCGTACGAACAGCGTCTTCATTTTTGGCGGCAAACCGAAGCCAAATTCCTCTACATCTACCGCAAAAAAACGCGCAGTGATGTAGTGTCCGAATTCATGGATCATGATGAGCACTGTCAGGAGAAGAACGAACGCCAGTGCCGTGATGATCCAGGTCATGGAGGGGGAGGAAAGGTGAGGTGGAATGGGAAGGTATCACGGGGTGTGGATAACGCAAAAGTTTTCCACACACTTTGTGTTGCGGGAACTAAAAGTTGGTAAGGAATGATCAAAGGAAAAAAATGTCATTCATTCCGTCCACAA
>CAZEUQ010000018.1:0-13858 GCA_964515125.1 uncultured Candidatus Peribacteria bacterium | reverse complement strand
CCACTTTGCATTTCTACGTTTCTTGCAGTTCCGGATGCTGTAAGCACCGCATAATTTGATGTCTTATTGATCCTCAAATCTTGCACGGTTGTTCCAGAGAGATTGAGGATCTGTAAGTTTGATCCCGAGAAAACAAGTGGTTGCGATCCCCATGTCCATGTGAGTGGATACAGTCCAAGAACATCATCGCCAAGGAGTAGTGATCCCAAGAACACAAGATTTGGATTCGTTGATGCAAAATTGGTATGGAGAGGTCCGGCCGTGCCAACAAAGAGGACGGTTCCGGAGAATGTTGTGGTACCGGGGCTAAACTCTTGGGCTGACGTGACGGCACCTCCACTATTATTTTTGATGAAGACATAGGTACTGTCGTACCGAGCCGCCGCAATGCGATTGCCATTGCCGACGTGCTGGTCGTAGACGGCGAACGCCGTCGTATTAATTGTTCCACTCATGACACTAATACTTGATCCGGAATTGATGACGAGTCCGCCCACCCCACCAATACGTCCATTTGCAAGGACTTGTATGTCGCCTGCATTGCTACTCACAACAAGAAGACCACTATCTATTACAAGTGTTTTTCCTGTTCCAATGAGAAGTGTTCCCAGTACAACATTCTGATCGCTCACAGCTTCAAATGGCACCGAGGTGTTACCGTTGATCGTCACATTATTGAATTGCGAGAGATGCCGTGCGGTGAGGGTTTTTCCTGAACCATTCATAATGAGCGTCGAGCCAGATGCAACAAGGGAAGTTGAATCCGCACTGTTCCAGTTTTCGTCAATATCCCACGTTCCCCGCATCGTGGTTCCTTTGCTCCTCAACGTCACGTTTCCCCCTACGCGAATGGTCTGGTAGTTTGCTTCGAAAATGCCGCTTCCCGTCATGGTGAGCAATGCGCCGCTGATCGAAAGAGTATCCAGTGGCCTGATGCTAGAGAAAGCATGCACATCAGTGGTGAGGTTATAGAAATGATTGCCGCGACTTTCGATCTCGGCATTTACGGATTCATCAAACATCACCGTATTTGTTCCACTGAAGGAACCTCCCGTTTCAGTTATCCATGACCCGCTCAGTGTCACGGCGTTGGACTGCATCTCAAAGGGTGCCTGAATGTAAAGGCTACCGCCAAGTCGCATGGCACCTCCTGGCCTGTAAAGTCCATCGATGATGCCCGTTGATTTCCCTGTTTTTACGCGTAGTTCCCCACTGACAATAGAATAGATGGACGAAATATCCGTGTCACCGTTGTTGTCGGCTATATCAAGCGCTGCATTGGTTACGACTCCGCCCGAATAGCTCGTCATCATGAGTGCATCCTGATAGGTGAGAGCAAAAAAGGATGACCCGGAGGCAACGTAGACAGCGACTCCTTTTTCGGTATTTCCGTCGAGATAGACTGTAATCACGTCATCCTGATGGAGCGTGGAACCACTCAACAGAACAACGCCCGATGCGGTATTCGTTACTCCCGAGTCGATAACGGATCCTCCATTGACGGTATACGACGCAGTTTTATTTGGAAGAATCGCTGCTCCAAGCGGAGTTGTGGCTGACAACGTGATGATGCCGAAATTCCAGTTTGTAGCTGCTCCTGAGTCGATACATCCTTCTCCGTACACTGCACCAATAAAGCAGTTGAGCATTTGGCCACTTGCGTGGTTATCCTGCACATTCACATGATCGATCACTTGCGTTCCTCCGCTACGTTCAAGGTTCAAGAAACTTTGTTGACCTGAAACTGTTGAACGAAGATTGAGAAGTGCGCCCGTAACGCCCTGTAGGACGAGTGACCCACTGATGCTCTGTACTTTTCCTGCCGCAAGAGTCAGCGTCTTTTGGCTTGTAACTGCTTTTTGCACGTTGTAGAACGCATTGGAGCCCGAGAGCGTCTGGTTTCCTCCATCCAACACAACGGATCCCGTCGTGGCACGGAAGACGCCATTCGTGTTGATGAGGTTCCCGGAGAGCGTGAGCGTTCCGCCACTCATGGAGTATTGTCCGAAGACCGTAGGCGATGTTCTATTGATGGTCAGAGCTCCGTTGATATCCCAGAGCGATCCCTGCGACTGGCGGAATTCACCTCGAGAAACAGTCATGCTACTTGTCGAGCCTGTTCCTACAAGCGTCAGGTATCCATTTGTTTTATCGATCGTCATGTTTTCGAGCGATGCACCGGACATCTGGAGTGTATGGATGAATCCTCCCGTAAACGTGAGCACACCCGTTCCTTTCTGCCAGTTAATTTTTCCGCGACATGCAGGATAAGCAGGACATGTCGTCATGGTTCCCTTGACGATAAGATTTGGGTTCGTCACATCATTGCGGATATGCATCGTTCCACCCGTTGAGTTGAAGTAGAGGCTTCCATTGAAGGTTGTTGTACCTGCGCTAAACTCAAATGATGTCGAGGCATCCGTCGTATAGATAACCGTACCTGCTGCGTTATATTTTCCTGCGACGATACGATTTCCTGCTCCTGTATGGTTTCCGCCTATGGAAAGCGCGTAGTTACGGATGGTTCCGCTCATCGTGGAAATGCTTGCGCCACTTCCAATATTCAAAACACCGCTTCCTGTAATCAATCCATTCGTATGCACTTTAAGATCTGCGTTGTCTCCGACAAGAAGTAATGAAGCACCTGTACTGATGGAAAGTGTCGTCGATGCGTTCACCGTCGTCGTGCGGGTCGTTCTGAACGTGACAAAAGGATCAATATTCAGCGTTCCGCCGGATAATGTGATGTTTTGGCCGGAGCCGCTGTTTACAACACTCACCGACTCCGCGGTTTTATTGACAGCGATATTTCGGAAACTTACGTTCGATGGATAGAAAGTTTGCGCGGTGGAGCCAGAGAAGATAATGGGGTTTGTCCCGCAGAGGCATGTCACAGCACCACCTTCTTCCTGCGCAAATTGCTGGGTCTCTCCTGTAAAGACAACTGTTGCGTTGTATGTTTGCGTATCGAAGAGAAGAGTAGAGCCGGAAAAGACGCCTGCAATGTAGACGTACCCACCGAAGGTTGTTGTTCCTGTGCCAAAACGAATTCTTTCTTGGGCAAACGAAGAACTTGCGATTGTTGTATACCCTGCGTCATATTTGGCAGGTGCAAGGCGCGGGGAGGATCCACCTAAATTTCCTGCAATGCTAAGTCCAAAGAGACTATATGTTCCTCTCTGTATGGGAATGCTGGAACCGCTGTTCATGAAGATATGACCATCACCTCGCACTGTTGCATTCTGCAAAATTCGCAGTTGGCTTGAGTAAAATGACACGCCAACACCGTTTGTATTGACTTCAAGAGTTGCTCCCGTATTCACCGTCAGTGCGGTATTTGATGTGTCCTGAATAACGGTCGTGCCGCTCATCACGGCAACTCCCTGCACGGTGATATTTCCGTAGTTCATGCCGCCTCCTTCAAAGATTTGCCCCGAGCCGGTGAGAACGATGGCTGTTCCCTGTGTAAATCCTGCATATCCAATCGGAATTGACCAGTTTCCGCCCACTGTCCACAAAGATGCCCCACCTGTCAATCCGTTATTTGAAAATGTCACATCCCTCTTCACGCGAATTGCCTTACTGTTCGCATTGAAATAGGTGAATCCATGGAGAACCAGCGATCCGCTTAGACGGAGAGCGTCATTGAGTGTGGCTGTTTTTCCGTTATTACCTAAAATTGTTACGCCACTAAAAGTTGACGTATTACTTTCAATAAATTGTGTAAAGGAAGCATTGCTTCCATCAAATGTAACGGTATTGGTTCCCGTAAAACTTCCTGCTCCCAATGTAAGCCACGAACCACTTAGGTTCACAGGGTTCGACTGCATGTTGAATGACCCACGAATGGTAATTCCACTTCCCGAACGAACATATCCTCCTGGTCTAAATGTTGTGCCAGTAGTAATAGTGATGGATTTTCCCGCTGTGATTTTTATACCACTGTCACTCGCAATCGCGACGATAGATGCAATATCCGTATCACCATTCGTTGCTGCCACTTTTACATGGGAGACCGTGACCGCTGCGACGTGAGAATCATTGCGTATCACAAGATTATTCTGAATCAGGTTCACTCCCGTCATGTTAGATCCCGACCCCAACGTGACTGTAACAGCCTTCTCTGTTTCTCCGTCCAGATAGACACTCACAACCATGCCATCGGTGACATTTAACCCAGTAATGGTGTATTCGCCACCGGCGTCCGTTGTATCACTTCCTACAACAGTACTGCCACTCAGAGAAACGGAGACGGTTTTCCCTGCGCCAAGTGGTGTTGTCCCGTTCTCTGCAAATACTTTTCCCGTGAGGGTAATAACTGCATCCGATGCAATCTGCCATTGGCGAGGCTCTTCGTAGTGCAGTTCATCAAATCCTTCGTCTGCGTAAGATCTATCGGACAGGATGGATGCAATCCACGAGAAGAAAGATGATTGTGCGGATGGTTCAGGGAGAACATCGGAGGGCGCAGGTTCTTCTGTAGGAGATGAAGAGGACGAAGCACCGGGTACTTCTTCAAGGATTTGAGGAGAAGAGGATTCTTCGCTTGACGTGATAGCTGATGAGGAGAGCGATGTACCTGAAGCGGAATCATCGGGAAGGACATTACCCGATGCAGAGTCAGAACTAGACGAAGAGAACAGCGATGTACCTGAAGCGGAATCATCGGGAAGGACATTACCCGATGCAGAATCAGAACTGGACGAAGAGAACGGGATATACGATCCCGTTGACGCACTCGCCGTCACATCTTCAAACCCTGGGACAACACTTCCGGAGGATCGCACATCATCGAAGAACGGCGAAACACCTGTTTCTTCCTCATCGGCACTTCCGTGGAGCATGGCTCCAGTCATTGCTTCTTCCGCCAATAATGAAATTACAGGTTCCTCTGCAGGAACAGGTGCATCTAATGGACGCATAATTGTTCCTTCAGCGCGTACTGGCCCTGTGAGATAAAACTCCGGACTGATATCCGGTGGGTTGTAGTCGTAACGAAGGTCGTACACCGTTCCAGCTTCCCACAAGCGATCGCCCCATGTGATGGTCGTCAGGCCACTCTCTTCATCGGAATCAATGAAGGCAGCGGGAGGATCTGTCTGCGTAATGGTAAGTGCATTCGGAACTGTTTCGGTAATAGAACCAATGAACGAATGCGAGGGTGTGACAGACAGTTTCATCTCATAGTCCGCAAGCGGGTAGATGCGCGTTGCAGAACTTCGATACACATCCAGCAGGCGAGATTCAACGACGGTAATTTCCTGCGTCATGGTTCGTGTTCCGTTCTTTGTGATGGCCTGCATCTCAACGATGTACGTTCCAGTTCTTTCCAATAAAACACTTGCGCTGTAGTCCGGCACGTACGTGACATCCTTGTCTTTACAATCAGGGTTTATCACAACGCCTCCGTTTTCTGTCGCAAAGATTCTTTCCGTACCGGAGGGACCTGTGACAGAGAGAGAAACGCGTGCATCGCAGAGTGTACGGCCTCCGTCATCCAGCACAGCCATGTGAATCTGCGCCGTTTCACCAGGCAGGTAGGAAGCATGATCTGGGTTAAAGGCCAATACGCCCCATGTGAAATCCTGACTGAAGAGTGTTTGCTCGCCTGTATCACTCTCGAAGAAAATCCTATACAGTCTCTGGAGCGCACGTGTTGCGCCACGATTTGTGTCGAGCGTTGCCTCGATGTGATATTTTCCTGGTTCAAAATTTGCGGGTGGTTCTAGAGTCAGGATGTATTGCCCCTGCTCTTCGGTCACCGTCACGTTTGCATCTACCGTTTTTCCGGAAGGGGAAGTGAGCGTGACGACCAATCGCTGTTCTAGTTCATCCGTAGATTGAATTTCTGCCTGCTTTTCGATGTCGAAAGTGGGGTGTGTGTTCTCGGGAACATCAGGAATTATTTCCTGCGATGGCTGTTCTACAGGCGCTGCTGTCTCTTGCATGACCTCCACGGGAGCAGATTCGTCCGTTGTAGGAACCTCTGCACCAGAACCGGATGCTTCTTCTGGCTGATCCATCGAAATAAGACTTGCGGAGAATGCGGGCATCATTGCTTCCGATGTCTTGGAAGAAGAAGATGAGGAGCTAATAGGAAGATCATCGACCTGCACTTCCACCTGGAGAAGCGCATCTTCCGGCGTAACAGCAAACGCAATCGTACCAATGCCAACGTGTTGCCAGAGCAAAAGCGCAAGAAGAACGGAACCCACGAAACGCTTCAGTATGTGAAGCGCAGGAACGTCTATTAGAAGCCAGAATCCGGTGTGGGTTTGTGTGTTCACAGAAATCTCATCATTGTAGCATATTTCTGCGCTTTTTTCAATGCTCGTGTACCTTTTTGCCCGATGTCCCGAAAATGGCTTTCCGAAGGCGGTTTCTGTACACTCCGAGCATGTTTACACCTCCCCCCGATATCCTCGCAAAGTATGCCGATTTGCTTGTGCGCTGTGCACTGAATGGCGGAGAGGGAATTCGTCCAAAACAGGTCGTACAGTCGATGATTCCGGATGTTGCGAAGCCTCTCTACCTGGAAATTCTCCGTTCCATTTTGCAGGCGGGTGCCTTCCCAAAACTTCAACTTCTTGCAACGGAGACAGACAAAACTTTTTTTGAATATGCAAATGATGAGCAACTTCGTTTTTTCCCGCGCGACTACAAGAAGAGCGAAGCAGAGTTGATTGATGCGACTGTCTCCATCATTGCGGATGCAAATCCCAAAGAATTAAAGGATGTTGATCCAGTCAGAATTTTTCAAGCGATGGATGCGAGGTCGGAATACAGGGAATGGCTTTTTGAAAAAGAGCGGCAAGAAAAATATTCCTGGACGCTTGCGCTCTATGGAACAGAAGCCATGGCGAAGGAGGCGAATATGACGATTGAAGAATATTGGGAGCAGATTATCCTTGCGTGTTATCTAGATGCGCCTGATCCCATTGCTGCATGGAAAAAAATCCAGAAGGAACAGGAGCGTGTAAAAAAAGCACTCAACGAATTGACGATTGATCGTGTGCATGTTGAAGCAGAAGACGTCGATCTCTGGGTGAAAATCGGTGAGAAGAGACAATGGTTGGGAGGGAGTATGCGCAATATTCCCAGTTTCGAGATTTTTGTGTCGCCCGATTGGCGTGGGACGAACGGAACGATCCACTTTAATCAACCGCTGTATCGGTATGGCAATACCCTGCGCGATGTCACGTTGACTTTCAAAGATGGACTCATCACGCAGGCCATTGCAGCCCAAGGGCAAGCCGTTTTAGACGCAATGATCGCACGCGAAAACGCAGATCGTATTGGGGAATTTTCGCTTACCGATAGTCGCTTATCTCGGATTACGAAGTTCATGGCAAACACACTCTTCGATGAAAATATTGGTGGCCGTTTCGGCAACACGCACATTGCCGTCGGCCGTGCATACAAAGAAAGTTTTTTGGGTGATGCAAAGACAGTGTCTTCCGAGGAATGGAAGAATCTTGGATTTAACGAATCACCCGAGCACACGGACATCATCTCTACGACAGATAGAACCGTGACAGCGTACTGTTCCGAAGGAAAAGAAATCATCATCTTTACAGACGGAAAGTTCTGCGTATAAAAAACGGTGAGCACATGCCCACCGTTTCTTCATCATTCCAAAATGATTAATCGAGAGCGCCGCTTGTGAAAAGCTCATCGGAATAGGCCCAGAAAGCATCATTTCCTCCTAATTCCGCCGCACATTCGGCTCCTTCCGCTGCTTTCTGTGCATGAGGGTGGAAGGGGAGTGGATAGTGCCTGTAGACCCACATCACGTCGTCTCCATAGGTGTCTACAATTTTCTGGTACGTTGGGTGAACAGATTTGCAGAAGGGACACTGATAGTCCGAGTATTCAATCACAGCAACGCTTGCCTTTGGGTTTCCACGGATATGATCTGTTGCAGGGTCAATAGGGGAAACTGTACCTGCTGCAGGCGCTGTCGATGGTGTCTTGTTCGTGCCGAGCATACGGTCAATTTCTACCTGGAAGTTTTCGAATGGCTGTGCGCCAGAGACAAGAACGCCTTTCTTTGTCTTCATGTTAAACACAATGTTGCCTGGGGTTCCATTAATTCCCGCTGCGGTCCCTTCGGACATATCTTTTGCTGTTAGTTCTGCATACTTGCCGCTTTCTACGCACGAACGGAATTTGTCTGTATCAATCCCTGCAGCTTCAGCAACATCAGAAATAATATCGAGAGTAGGTCGAGTATCCGCTTGCGTTGGTGGGGAAGGTATATTTGCATTATCCCCGTTGGGGATGGAAGGAGATTTTACACCGCCGGAACCAACGACGTTTGCGCCGATGAATCCTACAATGACACCAATAAGAACCATGGAAAACCCAAACCATGGGTCTTTCCTTGTTCCTGTATCGCTATGGGCTGTAGACATGAAAAGATGGGGAAGAAATCGAAAGCCTCGCGAGTATAAGGAAAAGGCATCGTACTGCCAAGCACAATGTCTTTATGTGTTCTTAATGCGAAAAAGTACTCTTCATATTGAAGAAGTCCTGTTCCACAAGGGTCGAAATGGATCGTGTCGTGTGGTACGCAAAGTCGATATGCGCGGCGGTGAAGCGTTCCAGGATTTTCTTCGTAATGCGCGATACGACTTCACGCTGTTCATCAATTGGTATCGTAAAGCGCAGTACGAGATGAATACCGCTTGCTGCGAGGTCGAGAAACACACGAGGAGCACCCGGTTCGTATGGAACATACAAGAGGCGTGTGCGTCGATTGTGCTGCTGCCGTTCTTTTTCCGCGAATGCTCCTGTTTCTTCCTCCAGAATTATCTGTGCTGTTTCCTCGGCTTTCTTCCAGTCGCTTTCATATGTGATGGTGACAATGATCTCTGCCTTCATGTAATCGGATGTCGTGTTGTAATTGAGTATCCGTTGGGAGAGCACGAGCGAATTGGGGAGGAAGAATGTTTTTCCTGTGCGATCCTGAATACGGGATGTACTACTACTTCCAGAGGTTCCGACTTCCAGCAGTGTCGTACGAAGAATGCTGATGTCGATCACTTCGCCAATGTAGTCGCCCACTTGAATGCGGTCTCCAAGTTTGAAGAGCCTCTTTTGCAGAATTAGCGTCCAGCCAACGATGTCTTTTACCGTTTCCTGGAGAGCAAATGCGACCCCCGCGCCGATGATGGCAAGCGTTGTGAGAACACCTGGATATTCGGAAAGAACGCGATTCACAAGCCAAATGATGGTGATGATGTACACCGTTGCAGCGAATACTTTTGTTGTGATGTAACGTCTGTTTCGGTCGGAAATTCGCGCAAAGAGAATGGTGCGAAGGAGTCGCTCGACGACAATAATGACAATGAGGACAAGGATGTAAAATCCGATTGTGAAGAAGACAGAAAACTGCTCAAGGCGTTCGTTCTGCGTGAGCTTGGAAAGACGATCATTCTCGAGATTCAGAATGGGAGTTGCCGCGGCAATGCGCTCCTCAAGAACAGCTTCCTTGGCAAGAAGTTCCTGATGCGTCTTCGTGAGTCGCGATGGAGCATTGCTTCCTGTTTCCGCCGCAGGCGTAAGGTACATTTTTTCTTCTTGGCGAAGGAGGGAAAGATCCGCATTCCATGATTGGATTTTCGTTTCGAGACCATTCACAATACTCCGTTGAGATTCGACAGATCCTGCGATTGCTTGCTCCGATGATGTCTCCGTCTGAGGAGGCTTGCCCGTGGCATCGAAGGAGGGGATAGATGCCTTCAATTCTGCCTCTGCAAGAGCGCGAATGCGTGCCCGCTCCGCATCAATACGTGCCTGTATGGACGAACTCTCCGGATTCCGCAGTTTCGTTGCATAGAGCGACGTTAGGTACACATCACTAATCTGTGACGTCTGCTGCGCATGGATACTGGTGACAGTCAGGGTGAAAAAAACGAGAGTGCCTGTAAAGATAGCGCGCTGATTCATGGGAGATCAGTAGAGTACTTGAATTCGAGGGTAGATGGAAGAAGTCAAATCCGCCCTATTACTCTATTACTCTCACACCTTCCATTCCGTGATCTCCCCGGCCTGTCGTTCTATCGCATCAGCCAACCGAAGCTTCTTGATCTGTTTCGCGGTGAGGATGGGATAGTGCTTCATGGCATCAAGACGATGAGGGATATCAAATACATCATCATCGGACGCCATCCAATGAAATCGATCGAGGCGAGAAAGATCGATAGGGTTTGTAAACGACCGGAGTGTCTTCCGCCCATCGGGAAGAAAATACTCATGAAAATAGGAGAGGACAAGCTCACGAACAGTATTGTATATAGGCTCTCGGTAGCGAAGAACGGCATGATTTGTTTTGCTGATGGCGCCAAGATATCCATCTTCCTTGAAGACGGCAATAACATGGTCAAAGTCGTGCTTCGTCGCTTTCAAATCAATCACAAGCGGTGGTCTTCCCTGGAGCCGAAGAGCTGCAGCCGCAAGCATCGCTCCTTCCATGCAGTGCGCTGTTTTGTATTTCAGGACACTACGAACCGAATGACACGTTTCTCCGTGTAGCTCAAAATTCATGGGGAGGGCATCGAGGAAATTCTGGATCTGTGAAGGAGTCTTCAGTGAGCGAAGAAGTTTGAGCTCAGAAGGGGAGAGGTCGAACATAAGAAAAGTATAGCTCCTTCGTGCCGCAGACAGGGAACTGGTTACGTCGAATGAAGAGATTGGTGGCCCAGGCCAGAATCCCTGCGTGCCGCAGGCAGGGAACTGGTTACGCTCTAAATCTTACATCTCGTTCTTCTCTTCCGCTACCACTTTTCCAATAAAGTTCTCTCTTACGAGCTTCCGGCCTTGTTTGAAAGGATTCATGAAAAATAAGTTTCCATGGCTTTCTTGATCGCGTTGTTTTTGTAACACTTTGATTATGCTCAAGAAGTCTTTTCTCAAGATTGGATGTCATTCCGGTGTAAAAACTCCCATCCTTTTCACTTTGAAGTATATAAACGTAGAACATAGTGACTAGTGGCCCAGGCCAGAATCCCTGCGTGCCGCAGGCAGGGAAGTGGTTACGCCGAATAAAGAGATTGGTGGCCCAGGCCAGAATCCCTGCGTGCCGCAGGCAGGGAACTGGTTACGCCGAATAAAGAGATTGGTGGCCCAGGCCAGAATCGAACTGGCTACGCCTGCCTCTTCAGGGCAGCGCTCTACCAATGAGCTACCGGGCCATGACGAACGGAGAGAATGTACCAGATGAGATGAAATCGCGGAAGCGGCATTCACTTCCTATTTTTTTTAGAAGTCGCGGTAGGTCTGTTCATCCCTTCTTGGAATTGCCTTCAAAGTGATCTTCTCGCCATCGTCGTGGTAGATAATGCGATAGTTTCCGACACGAATACGGAAAATGTTATCGAAACCCTTCAGCCGAAGCCGATCAAGTGTCGAAAAATCTCGTACGAGCAATTGTGTTAGTGCCAAAAAAATTTGATCCCTGCTTTTACGAGGTATTTTACGCAATTGCTTTTTCCATTTTTCCATATCAACGCGAGAGTTTCTTCATCTCGTTCAGAACTTCCTTAAGAGGAACACCGTGCGTTTTACCTCCATCAGTAAAATCGACGACAGTTTCCCATTTTTCTTCTGGGATTTCTGCATCAACTTTTACGATGATGAAGGTTGGCTTTGAGCGACGAATAACACGAAACGATTCACCTTTTTCTACACGATCTGCAATCTGGGAGAGATTTTGCCGTAAATCCTTGATGGAGATATCCTTAGACATAGTGTACATTAGAAGAATAACTCTAGTGTACACTGAAGAGAACGATGAAGCAACATGAAGATATCGCAAGCTTCATAGCCACTGATTCGTCACATCTGTTTCTCCAATGACAACATGCGAGGATTCTCCGGCGCCTGCGCGCTCCAGTGCTCGTTTCAGCCCAATACGCTCAATCACATCGCGGAAGCGGTTTAAACCTCCCTGCTTTAAGAAATTTGTCATCTGAGTAAATTGTTCGAGGCGCTTTCCGTAGATCGCAAAAGATCCATCGGGCTTTGTTTCGATGCGGTACGCTCCCATGCGCTCCGAAGCAATATCTGGCGTGATGACCGGGATTTCTTCCGAGGGGGTATGTGCCTCTTCATGGCGCTTCATGCGTTCCTCTAGAACAATCGGCAAAAGGAGTTTCATCAGGTCATCCGTTCCGAAGTGCGTTGCTGCAGAAATCGACGCTTGAATCGTAATACCCTCTTTCGCAAGCTGGTCGATCCACACCTGCACGTTATTCCCGACAAGGTCTGCTTTATTGAGCACAACGATTTCGCGCTTTTGTGAGAGAGAAGGGGAGAACGCATTTAGCTCACGTCGGATTGTCTTGTAATCCTCCAGGAGATTATCGCGAGAGACATCCAGCAAGTGAATGAGCACGCCGCAACGCTCAATGTGCTTGAGAAAGTGGTCGCCAAGTCCCTTTCCTTCACTGGCGCCTTCAATAAGTCCCGGCACATCACACAGCACGAATTCGCGATCGGCAACGCGAACAACACCAAGATTTGGGACGAGCGTCGTAAACGGATAGTCTGCAATCTTCGGGCGTGCCGAAGAAACCGCTGCAATGAGCGAGGACTTCCCAACGCTAGGAAACCCAATGATACCGATATCGGCAACAAGTTTGAGCTCCAGCGTGATCAACTTTTTTTCTCCCGGCTCGCCGAGCTCCGCAAAATCCGGCGCCTGACGTGTCGAGGTTGTGAAGTGTGCATTCCCAAAACCTCCTTTCCCCCCATGCGCTATCACGATTTGATCACCATCATGCATTAGATCTGCAAGGATCATATTGGAGTTGCCGTCCTTGATGTACGTTCCCGGTGGAACACGGAGAATTAAATCTTCTCCGCCTTTTCCGTTACAGTTTTTGCCAAGGCCATGCTCGCCTTTTGGCGCTTGAAAGACTTTGCGACTCATGAAGTTGCTTAAGGTATCGGTATTCCTGTCTGCAAGAATGACGATGTCGCCTCCGCGTCCACCATCGCCTCCGTTCGGGCCACCAAGAGGCACATATTTTTCGCGGCGAAAACTTACGCAACCGCGTCCGCCATTTCCCCCAACGACCGTAATTGTTGCCTCATCTAAAAACATAGAAAGCCAGTGTACACGAAGTGTCTCCTAGTTGCCTATATTCGTGATCATTCCAACGGTGACAAGAATGATCAGCGCTGCTGCAGGATATTTGAAAAGCGTCGTGCGGCTTCCCTTGATGTGAGTCGTTGCCACATTTTTTCCTCGTAGGCATGCAAAAACGAAGATGCTGTAGAGAAGAGCATCGTTGTCGGCGGTGTTGCCAAAAGACCAAGGAAAGGAATACAGCCCGAAATGATGAAGAGACGGCTTAGCTTTCGTGCACGTTCTCTGTCAGTCATAAACCCCTAGTATCTTTATTTGGTGAGTACAAGAAGGACTTTTGAGCAATCTCTTGACGAAGACAATTTAGCACTCTACAATTCCGAGTGCTAATTTCTTCTCTTTTCCTTTATGTCCAAAATTATCGGTATTGACCTTGGTACAACCAACTCCTGCGTTGCCGTCATTGAGGGCGGCGAACCGCAGGTTGTTCCAAACAGTGAGGGTGCAAACACAACGCCGTCCATCGTCGCTTTTAAGGAGAATGAAGTCCTCGTAGGTATTGCCGCAAAGCGCCAAGCTGTGACGAATCCGAAAAATACAATTTTTTCCGCAAAGCGTTTTATTGGACATCGCATCGATGAAGTCGCAAAGGAGGCGCAAATAATGCCATTTGATGTTATTGGCGGAAAAGAAGGTCGTGCTGTTATGAATATCAATGGCAAACAGATGCTTCCCCAAGAGATCAGCGCGAAAGTCCTCATGAAG
>CAZEUQ010000017.1:0-14231 GCA_964515125.1 uncultured Candidatus Peribacteria bacterium | reverse complement strand
GCGCGTTCCAGCAAAAGATGCAGGAAGATCCTGCATTCAGAGTCTTTATCCTCACTGCGCTGGAAAACGAAAGGAAGATCGCAGTTCAACGATAGATACTATTTCTTTTTCTTTTTTGGAGCTGTCTTCTTGGCTTCCGGCTTCTTTGCTTTTGGCTCCGGCTTCTTCTCGGTCTTAATGTTCTCTTCCGACTCCTTCTTCATCTTCTTTGCCATGCGCTCTAACTTTGCCTCTTCTTTCTCTGCCTTCTCGATGTCTGCAAGCAAGCTCTCTTCTGCCGCTTCAATCGCCTCTTCCTGTGAACCATCGTGCATGACAACGCTCATAGAAGCCACTTTGTCACCACTGTCCAGGCGCATCACAATGACTCCTTGCGTTGCACGTCCACGGGACGGAATATCCGAAAGTCTCATGCGGATTGCCTGACCTTTTTTGGAAAGACAGAGCAGGTCACCATCTTCCCCCTCCGCGAGGATTGTTCCTCCCACAATGTTTCCTGTCTTGGGAGTGAGTTGCGCAGCCTTCACGCCGGACCCTCCACGCCCCTGGAAGCGGTAGAGCGTTACAGGAGAAGCCTTCCCCAGTCCGTTTTCCATCACCACAAGGAGGCTCGATTTTTCCGCATCGGAAATGACCGCAGCCTCGACGACTTCATCGCCAGGAGCAAGGCGGATACCGCGTACACCGGCGGCGCTGCGACCCATGGAACGCACGTCATCTTCTTTAAAGCGGATTGCTTTCCCTTTCTTGGAGACAATGAGAATCTCATTCTTACCGCTTGTTGCCACCACCCACTTGAGTTCATCCCCGGTGGGAACCTTCTGCGCGATGAGCCCCGAACGTCGGATGTTTTCGAATTCCGTCAAATCCGTGCGTTTGACTGTTCCCTTCTTCGTCGTCATGAAGAGGTGCTTCTTGTCTTCCAGCTTTGCCTTCAAAATAGCGGCAATCTTTTCGTTTGGCTGGAGCTGGAGCAAGTTGACGATTGCCTGTCCCTTCGCAGTGCGACTTGCTTGTGGCAGTTCATACACGGGAAGCTGGAACACACGACCATTATTGGTGAAGTACAACAAGTCATCGTGGTTCGTGGCATGCACAAGACACAAAATTTCATCTTCGTCCTTCGTGGTCATTCCTTTAATTCCTTTTCCTCCACGATGCTGCGCGCGGAATTGCGCCGGACTCATGCGTTTGACGTATCCTTGCGCCGTAAGCGCCACGATCATTGGTTCGTTCGGGATGGTGTCCTTTGCGGAGAATTCGCCAATGCCGTGCGGCACCACAACCGTGCGACGTGCGTCGCCGTACTTCCTTTTAATCTCCGTGAGTTCATCTACCATGATTTTGTCGACTTTTTTAGGATCTTTCAAAATAGCATCGCACTCTTTGATGAAGGCGAGAATTTCTTTCAGTTCATCTTCAATCTTCTTGCGCTCCAGCGCAGCAAGACGGCGGAGCTGCATGGCAAGAATGGCCTCAGACTGAATTTCGGAAAGATCGAACTTCTTCACCAGGTTCGCCTTGGCATCTTCCTGCGTGGCGCTCTTCTTGATGGTCGCAATGACTTCGTCGATATTGTCGATGGCGATCACGAGTCCTTCTAAAATATGCGCACGCTCTTTTGCGCGGTCGCGATCGAATGTCACACGTCGTGTAATGACCGTGCGGCGGTGTGCGATGAAGATCGTGAGGAGCTCCGCAAGATTGAGGAGTTTTGGCTGCAGGCCATCCGCGAGAGCGATGCAGTTGTAGCCAAAACTGGTTTGAAGATCCGTATATTTAAAGAGCTGATTTAAGACCTTCTGCGGGAATGCGTCACGCTTGAGTTCTACAATGATGCGAATCCCTTCACGATCCGACTCATCACGGAGGTCAGAGATTCCCTGAATGACTTTATCGTTCACAAGTTCCGCCATCTTTTCGATGAGCGTTGCTTTATTCACCTGATATGGAAGTTCGCTGATGCGAATGATGAAGCGGTTTCCAATCTCCTCAATTTGTGCTTTGCCGCGCATGATCACGGAGCCACGGCCTGTAGAGTACGCAATTTTCAGCACCTCTTTGTCATACACAAATCCTGCGGTGGGAAAGTCCGGACCCTTCACGTATTCCATCAAATCCTCTACGGTCGCATTGGGATGATCTGCAAGATGCAGACACGCATCCACCAATTCACCAAGGTTATGCGGGGGAATGTTTGTCGCCATACCAACGGCAATACCCACGGTTCCGTTTAGGAGTAGGTTCGGGATTTTGGATGGCAAGACAGAAGGCTCTTTACGGGAGCCGTCGTAGTTTGGGCGAAATTCGACCGTCTGCTTTTCGATGTCCGCAAGCATTTCATCAGTAATGGAGAACATCTTCGCCTCCGTGTAGCGCATCGCAGCGGCGCCATCTCCGTCAATGGAGCCGAAGTTCCCTTGTCCATTGATGAGCTGGTAGCGCATGGAGAAATCCTGTGCCATACGCACCAAGGCTTCGTACACGGAGGAATCTCCATGCGGATGGTATTTACCAAGAACGTCACCCACCACGAGCGCGCATTTGCGGTACTTGGCGCCGGCACGCAGGCCGAGTTCATGCATGGCATACAAGATGCGACGGTGAACAGGTTTTAAGCCATCGCGCGCATCGGGAAGAGCACGAGAGACAATCACGCTCATCGCATAGTTTAGGTAACTCTCCTCCATTTCGTGCACAATCGGACGCGGTTCAATGCGCCCAATCGCGTTGAGAGATGGATCTGGAAGGCTTTGTTGTGGTGAGGAATCTGCCATTTCGTGCGAACGCATCCTAGCAGAAAGGGATGTGAAGAAAAGACCCTCTCATGCCACAATTGCAAGATGTCGCAACGCACTGCAGATAGGTATGATGAGAGAGATCAGAAAGCAGAAAGCAGCGGTTTTATATTGATCTCTGACTTCTACCTTCTGCCTTCTGACTTCTACCTTCTTGTTCATGCTGTCTATCGTCTCCACCCCCATTGGCAATCTCGGCGACATTACGCTTCGCGCCATCGAAACACTGAAACAGTGTGATGCCATTGTCTGCGAAGACACGCGCGTAACAGGCCAACTCTTAAAACTCCTCGATCTCCCCAAAAAGGAATTGATCTCCTTTCATGGCTATTCAGAGAGGAGCAAAGTCGATGGTATCGTGAAGAGATTGATGGACGGAGCGCACCTTGTGCTGGTGAGTGACGCCGGAACACCGGGCATTTCGGATCCCGGTTACCTTGTTGTCTCCCATGCAAAGAAAAACAACATAAAGGTGGAAGTACTCCCGGGCGCCTCTGCATTCCTGGCCGCCCTCTCTGCAAGCGGCCTGCCGATCGATGCATTTACGTATCTTGGGTTCTTACCTGTAAAGAAAGGAAGGCAAACGCTCATGAAAACATTTGTGGATGCAGAGCATACGATTGTTTTTTATGAATCACCGCACCGCGTTTTGAAAACATTGAATGAACTCCACGGGCTCTTGAGCGATCAACCCGATCGCACAATTGTCATTGCACGAGAACTCACGAAGATGCATGAAGAAGTAATCTCGGTGATGATCAAAGATCTCCCCGATATGATGAAGACGATGACCGTAAAGGGAGAGTTTGTAGTTATTCTTGGCTCAGGAACGTGATAAACGATAATGAAAAGTATTCTTGACAAACGTGTTGGGAAGATTACACTCTCGCCACTATGGCTCATGCACTTACACCCGCGGACATCCATCATCCAGATCACCACTGCGACTTGTGTGTTTCAGAATATAAAGCCACACAAGAGGAATATAGGGTGACCCCAGTTCCGATGGCAAAGGACGGTTTTGCGTCAGATCCAAGAATTCAGGAACAGCGAATTCAAAATCTTATGCGAGCAATCAGACAGGCACATGACAATGAAGTAGAACATAACCGACCAGGTCTCTACCAAAAGATGGAAGAAACATCAGATGGAATTGCGCTCACTATTGATGTTGTACGCGGTCCAATAATTCAAGAAAGGATTCGTGAAATTATGAGCGCACATGGCATGCAGGAGAAAGAGCTCTTCCGATCTCAACCATGGACAAGAACCGATGATTTACGTCCTCAGGCGGATGGCATTCGAGCAAGAAGGAATGAAGCCCTCGTAAAAGGAAGCACACTTATCGCGAAGCTTGAAAAGCTTATCCAAAAAAAGCCAGAATTTACTCCAGGAACGCCCCTTGCCATGATGGAAGCCGAGCAAGCAAAGGTAGAAAAAGCACTCCTCGAGGAAGCTCGCGCAATGATTGCAGAATTGGAAGCACAGAAATCAGAGTAAAGATCTTCAGAACCGCGGCCCGAAGGGCCGCTCTAGAGTACAAAAAATTTTCGATTACGATTACCAGAGCGGGGCTTCGCCCCGCGGCATTTACGGCAACACTGATAGCGGATTCACACTCTTCCCATCTTTGTGCACTTCAAAGTGCAAATGCGGACCTGTCGTCATCCACCCTGCACCAGATGTCCCCGGCGTTCCACCGGAAAGCCCGATCACATGACCTTGTGCAATGAGTTGCCCTGGGCTGACGTACATGGCAGACAAATGCCCGTAGATGGTGGAGTAGCCGTCGTCATGGGCGATAAGCACATAGCTGTAACCCTTCGCTCCCCCATCTTTCACGGTAAACACAACGCCATCGCGCGCTGCAAACACCGGTGTTCCTTGTGAGACGGCAATGTCGATCGCACGGTGCGGCACACGGAAGTGCGCTTCGTAGGCAGCATCAAGATAACCAGCTGTTAAGCGCCCTTTGATCGGCCAGATAAATCCGCTTGAACCAGAAGGAAGAGTACTGAACGTAAAATTGGAAGAAGCATTTTTCTCGCGTTCATCTTTTGCCTTTGCAAGATCGGCCTGTACCGCAAGGAGTGCAGCGTGAGCATCTGCCTGTTCTTTGGTAACACCCGGAAGTTGTTCACTTGCATTCTGGGCTTTTAAGCGTTTTGTGAGGTAATCATCTGTCATTTTCTTCGGCCATCCGTTTTGCATGTAGGAAAGTTCATCCTGAATCCATGCAATCGCCGTCTTCAGTGAACGTTCTTCCGATTTCGCCTTCCGATACTGCTGCCATTCCACATTTGTAACATCCTGATTTTCAGGCGCAACCATAGCGTCAATTTCCTGAAGGCGCGCCTGTTTATTTTCCAAATCCAGCTTTGCCCGCTCAATATCACGGTACAAATCTTTATCGCTGTTCCGTACTTCCTGCGCGCGATCATAACTGTCCTGTGCGGCTTTCTTTGTGGCATGTAATTGATCCACTTTTGCAAGAAGTTCCTGTTCTTTTTTTGCAAGTTCCTGTTCCTTGGCACTCAATCGCTCAATCTCCGCAGACAGTTTTTTATCACGAAAATCTTTCAGCTCCTGTTGGACAGAAGAAATATTATTCTGGAGTGAACGGATGCTTGCGAGCTGTTCATCCATCGCCTGCTTCACGGCACTATATTCCGATTCCGTCAGTTCGCGCTGTACGACCGCCTGTGTCAGTTCATCCTGCGCAGTGGCCGTTGCATCCGTTGCAGCCGCATGAAGATTTTTGAGTGTCTCCAGACGTCCTGCAAGTTCGCGTGCCGTTGCGTTGAGGTCTGCCTCGGACTTTTCGCTGGCCTGCGCCTCGGCCGTGAGACTTGCAAGGATGGATATCCGTGCCTGTAGAAGTGCATCGCTATGAAGATCATCTTGAATCTGATCACCAAGAGAACCGTGAAGAAGACGGCGTAAAACAGTGCCTCCGATGACAGGACCGGTATCCACCGAAAGATCTGCCGTGAGTGCGTGCATCCGCACGAAATCACTGAAGAGGTCTTTTTGATGACTGAATGTTTTTATGCGTTCCCGATTTTCTTCATGCAAGACATCCAGTTGTTTTCGCAATGCCAACGTGAGGGTGCGAATCCCGCGCGCCTGCGCACGAATGTCCTGACGCTGCTGGACGGCCTGATCCGCACGCTTACGTGCATCGGCCACACGTTTCGCGACAGCATTGAGTTGCTGCTCCAGTTGGGAACTACGTCGCGTGGATTCTGCAGCCTGTTGCCAAGTCTCGCTGTACTGTGTCGTGAGTGCATCAAAATTTGTCTCCAGATCTTCTGCACGCGTGACCCTTCCTGCTGATGCGGCGCAAAACAGCATGGCGAGGGCTAGAAACACGGCGGTGAGGGTGTGTGTACGTGTTCGGAGCATCTAAGAATTATACCATAAAAGAGATGATTTATCAAACACTTCCTGCCTTCTGTTTTCTGCTTTCTGTCTTCTCTGTGTTGCCCTCTGCTATGATCCTCCCAATGATCTACTCTCTCACAGGAACGGTGAAACGACTTTCTCCGGGACTGGTGACCATGACGGTGCAGGGAGTCGGCTATCTTGTGCATACGCCGCTTTCGGTCTGGGAGACTGTGGATGAAGGAACAGAATCCACACTCATCACCTTTACCTACGTGCGTGAAGACCGGTTGGATCTTTTTGGATTTTTCAGCGAGCAGGATCGCACACTCTTTGTGGAACTCATCGGTATCAGTGGCATTGGCCCGAAGATTGCGCTGGAAATTTGCGGACTCCCCCGTCAGCAACTGCATCAGGCAATCGGCCTTTCGGATGCCAGTTATCTAAGCGGCATAAAAGGTGTAGGAGGAAAACGCGCAGAACGGCTTCTTATAGAACTCAAGTCTCTCTTCGAAAAGGGCGGCATCGTGGTGGATGTATCTGGTGATGCAATTGATCAAGACGCCATCCTGGCACTGTCTTCACTGGGGTACGAACGTGCCTTGATTGTAAAGGCATTGAAAAAATTACCGAAGGATATGCAAAAAACCGAAGATCGCGTGACAGCGGTGCTTCGAAGCCTGTAGAATTCTTTCTTGATGAATCCGCAACCCGAAGAGCCGCTCTGATCTCTGCCTTCTGACCTCTGACTTCTCACCCGATGCTCACCCTCGATGTCACGCCGGCACTCGCAAAACTCATCACGCCGACGATGGGAATTCCCGACAGTGAAATTGCAGCCATCCGCACTCCCATGCGCAGATATACGCAGGATTGGCTTTCTGAACGAGAAAAAGGCGAACATGCATGGTCCATGAATCCGTACGATAAAGCCATGATCAAGCGTGTGAAAGAACTGGCGAGCCGCGTGCATGCAGAGAAAATTGAGACGATCGTCTGGATTGGCATTGGAGGATCTGGCCTTGGACCAAAGGTGATTCAGGAAGTGTTCGAATCCCCTGCCACACCGGAATTTTTGCTCATCGATACCATCGATCCCGCCATTCTCGCCATGCAAATGCAGCTGGTGGACTGGAAGCATGCGCTCATTGTTGTGGTGAGTAAGTCGGGCGGAACGCTGGAAACCATGAGTGCGTTTTTCCTGTGCTATGAACACCTCAAGACGGCACTCAAGGGAAAATCGAAGGACAGGGTGATTGCCTTAACGGATCCTCACAGTGGAGCACTGCGTTCTTTCGCGCTCGACCAAGAAATTCCCATGCTCCCCATTCCACCGGATGTCGGCGGACGCTTTTCCATCTTCACACCTGTGGGGCTTCTGGCACTCGCACTCTTAAAAGGAAATGTGGATGCCTTCTGTCGTGGCGCAAAAGAGATGGATACCCTCTGCCAGGAAACATTGCTGGATGACAACCCCGCGGCCAAGTTGGCTGCAGTTCAATTCCTTCTCGATACCAAACGTCACTATCCCATTCGCGTCATCATGCCGTATGCAGGACGACTTGCATCATTAGGACGCTGGGGACAGCAACTTCTTGCGGAGAGCCTTGGGAAAACGGACGGCGCAAACCCCATTCCCATTGCAGCACTGGGAACGCAGGATCAACACTCACTCTTGCAACAGTGGATGGCGGGGCCCAGAAAAACGTGGCATCTCTTCATTCGCGAACATGACAAAATTCGACTGGAGGTTCCTCGTACTGTAGAGACAAGTTACAAGTTCATTGCAGAAAAAACATTTGGGCAACTACTGGATGCCTGTTACGAAGGAACGGCACAAGCACTCACCAGCGCTAAGCGCCCGCATGTCACCATTACCATCCAACGGCTCGATGAGCTTCATCTTGGTATGCTCTTCTTCCTTTTTTTGACGGAAGTCGTGTACCTAGGGAAGCTCTACAGGATTGATGTCTATGGCCAACCGGCTGTTGAGATAGGAAAGAAGATTACGAAAGGGATCTTGTCGAAGGGAAGATCGGAATAATAGCCGCACCGCTTCGCCGGTGCGAACCGCACCCGCGAAGTGGCGGCTCGCTATCCGCTAAACGCTTCGCCGATTGTATTTTTCCCTCCGCGCATGGTACCATCCTTCCATGTCCAAATCCGTCACCGATGCCACCTTCGATGCAGATGTTCTCAAATCTGCTATCCCCTCGTTTGTCGACTTCTGGGCTCCCTGGTGCGGACCCTGCAAGGCAATGGGGCCGATTGTGGATGAACTGGCAGCGGAGTATGAAGGTAAAATCAACGTCGTGAAAATGAACGTAGATGAAAACATGGATGTCCCTGGAAAGTACGGCGTCATGAGCATCCCAACTTTCGTCATGATCAAGAACGGAGAAATGGTCGATAGCTTCGTCGGAGCAAAGTCCAAAGAGGAAGTGAAGAAAAAGCTTGATGCCCTCCTTGCCTGATTTCTATGTGGTTGGTTGGCCTTATCGGGATTATCGGAAGTTTCTTCATGGTGAAGTACCGTGAACAGGTGGGAGATATGTTCGGGAGTCCTGATTGGGCTGCCAAGGTCGGCGGTGTGTATAACGTGGTGATCATTGTTGCCGTTATTCTCTTCTTTTTCTCCATTGCACAGTTTTTGGGTACGACAAACGTCTTCTTGGCACCTATTCTCTATTTTGTGCCGAAGGGGAACATGTAAGTTGTAATAATAGCATTAGATAAACATCCATTTCTTGAGACAAGAAGATTTCCTAAACGACTCGTACAACCTGGAAAGATGTGTATAACTGAGTCCGCAGCCCTCCGCGGCTGCGGACATTTATGATGATGAGATAATCATTTGTCTATGAGAGCAATCGTTTATTTCCATATTGGAAATATCATTGCAAAATGACGCAACGACATTTTACTGAAGGCTATGAGATACTTTTCATTACGACTGTGACACGCCATCGATGTCCTTATTTTGCAGATCATGCGTTTGCACGTGAGGCGGTTGAGCTGCTTTACCGTGTACAGAACCTTCATCCATTTGATCTGTATGGATTCGTCATCATGCCGGATCATGTCCATTTTCTAATGAGAGCGCCTACATATCCAATCCACAGGATTATCGGTGCATATAAATCGGGATTAACATTCGATATTGGAATTTCTCCGCTCTGGCAAAGACGCTACTTCATGAAAGTCCCAACAAACGCTGCTCGCGTTCTGCAATACATTCACATGAATCCTGTCAAAGCAGGCCTTTCCTCATCTCCCGAAAAATATCCTTGGTCCTCTGCGTCTAGAAAATGGGATGTTTCCCCACTTGAATACTAGGCATCCGCACCCACGGAGGGGTGCGTCTCGTTTTATAGAATGGCGTCAATAGGTTGGTGGAGCTGAGGGGACTCGAACCCCTAACCCTCTGCTTGCAAAGCAGATGCTCTAGCCATTGAGCTACAGCCCCACGGATATTCTTCGAGAAACTCTGGTAGAAAGATCATCAGAAGCTCTCGTCCATCCGCCCGAAGCTCCCGCGCATGCGGGACGTAGGTGGACAGCCCCAGAGCGGAGAGATGATACCGAAAAAAACGGAGAGGTACAGACCTATTGTGTCCTCAAAAGAGCAAACAGCTTTTGAAGGGTCGTCTGTTTTAACTTTTCAGGCTTTTCAAGCTTTTTAGAAGAAAGCCACTCTTCTCCCCATATCAGAACATCGGTTTGTTGTCCTTCTGGGCCTAGAACCTTGAGAACATGATGGTCGTTAGATTGTTCCATAGAAGATTGGGTAAGAATTTGAAGATTAGGTAAGAATTTTCTCAAGCTGATTCTGTTCCACTGCCTTCTTCATTTCCAATCCAATCCTCTCTCCCACGCTCATCGACTCACCGTAGAGATAGCCTGAATAGGGAGTAGCACGCGTGCCGGGAGAGCCTGGAATACGAAGCGAAACATCGAAGATGACAATGTCTTCTTTGCCATCCTCCGCAACAACGGCACCCTGCAAAGCAAACGGCCCTATGATTCCTTTTTGAGCCGGGTCGATGTCTTCTTTAATTCTCTTTGTCGCTGCGACGAACTTTTCACCAAGGTCGAATACCTTCTCTAAGATCGATTCTTTCACCGTGCAAGCGATGTGGCCGGTTTCGATCATTTTGAGATCAACATGCTTTCGTACCTCCTGTTGTTCCATAGCAGTCATACGGAGAAATCCATCCAGATTTGTCTGCCGTCGTGTGTCCGTCCCAAGCAACTCTAACGCACCTGTCAGTGGTGAGTAGAAGAAGTTAAAGTTCACCGGTGCTCCGACGATGAATTCCTCAATCGTCGCTTTTTTCCAGTCCGATGACACTGCTCCCTCTTTCTCCAATTCGGATCCTCGTTTCTCCCATTCCTTGGCATCCGAAACGATAAAAAATGCCCGCTCATACCCTCTCTTGGCCTCGCTTGCCTTTACAAGAACAGGACGATCGATCTCGTCGGAAGTTTTGAAAATCTTCGGTGTTCGGATGCCGGCATCCCGGAGGAGATCGTACTGATTATATTTCTGATCCCGTTCTTCAAGTTTTAACAAATGCCGTGAACCGAAGATGGGAACCTCAAACGTATTCTCTACCTTTGCAAAGTCGGAAAAGTACACCCAGAAGTACCGGTTGTGCACGAAAATGGTGTTCATTCCCCGTAGTTTTTTTTGGTTTTTCTCCTGTAGAACATCCTCAAATTGGTCTACGATGATCGTTTCATCCACACATCCGCGCTCATCATGTGTTTTGAAATATTGTTCGTACGTTTTCTCGCGTCCTTTCTTCGCAACAACGACTGTTTTAAAGCCGCATTGCTTTGCTCCGTGGGACACATCTAACCCGCTGTGGCCGCCAAGGGACCCTACCGTAAGGTTTTGTAGATCATAGCCTGCGAGGAGGGTGGAAGTATCCATGAATTTTTTTTGAGTATAGCTGCAGGAAGCGCTGATCCTTGATTGCTGGAGATTAAAAAGAATGGTATAATAAAAAGATTCTCCGCGCAATACAAAAATTCATGCCCAAACACCAAGTACAGCACCGGGAACAGCTGCTTACATGCCTCTTCCTAACGTTTGCTCTGTTCTTTGTAACCGTAAAAGAACAGAACCTCACACTCTCGATGACATCGAGCGTTGTACAAACGCACGCAGCGGTGGATTTGAGTACCATGACATCCAAGCAAATCATCGACAGTGCGATTTCGAAGGGGCTCACCACAAAACAATCATCGGATGACATTGTGCAGGCAATCGTGTTTGATCGCGTGTTTGCATTTCTCTCGACGGATGAACTGCTCGATGCGCTGCGTCGCGAAGGATTGATTGTGGGAGGAAGTACGAATAGTTCTATCATCAATCAGATGCAGGCAAAAGGCGTTCCTGTTTCTACTCTTCGTCCGGATGGCATCATCACCGCCATGGCGACATTGCCAGGGGGAAGACTTCTTACACAGAAGTCAGGACGACAGATCTGGAACATTGCGAATGATGCGAAGGACGCACTCAAGCAATCGTACGAGCAGGATCGTTTTACGTTCCTCAATATCCTCACGCCACTGCGCCTTCTGAAACTTCTGGATGACCGTATTCAGCCATCCAGTCCACAACGAAAAGAATGGTATGCGTTTTCTACGCAAAAGGTTCTTCCAGACACAACATCTCTCATCGACAAAGTGAACGTGCAGGAAGGTCGCACACCCGCCCAAACAAAAGTGCTCACGGATGCACAACCTGTTGGGAAGAGAATGGTGCAGATTACCAACTATCAGATTGATCCTACGTGGAATGAAGGATTGAATCCCCCGCTCCTGGAAACCGATGGAAGCGTTGCTAAAGGAGCAGATGGCAAGCCCCTCTACACATTGTGGCTAGATGACTGGGAGGCTGCCATGAAGACGAAGATGCAAAACTTCTTTACGGAGTATAAAAATGCAGGAGGACAACTGGATACTGTTTCGATCGACATAGAAATTGACTGGTTGAGCAACTACTTCGCACGCAACATCTGGTTTGCAGGAAAGCAGAACCTAATTTTGAATGATCCACGCTGGCCACAGCTTTTTTCCGAATTACAGCAAGTAGGCATTACGGATGTGAGCAACCTTGGCGTGTGGTACGGGCAAAGCGACTACCGAACAGTGCTGTGGGATTCTGTCATGGAACGCAGGCAAGCAGCAGCCTATAACCGCGCAATATTCGAGCCAATCCGCGCACTCTACCCCAACGTGAAATTCACGAACTACGAATACTACAATAAAAGCCAAACTGTTCCCTATGGCAGTTATAAAAAATACCCGCGCAGTGAATATGGCATCGGAACCATCCAGGGAACGCACCAGTCCGTCAACTTATATGACGACGGCATTCCAACCGTCACAAAAGATGGAACGATTGATGCAACATCGAGCACCGTCGGAACGAGTTACGAACGTTTCGTAGAGGATGTAAAAGGAGTTCGTACGATGTCTGCAACATCCAACATTCCCATCATGCCGTGGATTGCACACCCGAATTATGCGGAAGCAAGAAAACAGGCACCCAATCATGTGTATTACCCTGAAGCAATTTTTCACACGGGCTTAGGTGGAGTTGATCAATATCTCTTGTGGGTCTGGAGCGAATTGAAGTCCATCATTGGCACAAGTCAGTGGGATGCAGGCATGCGTACGATTGATGCGAGTCTGAAGGAACTTTCCGACGTTGCAGGCTACGAAGGAGGTAAGACAGTCTCGTTCACACAAGTGGATTATCAGGATGACTACGTCCTTACGGGATACGAGGTCGCAAATAAACGTGTGTGGCGCCTCACTCCAAAACCGGGCACATCAGTCTCCATTGTGAGTCAGAGCAATCCCGTCGTCTTTACCATCAACGGAAAACGCGTTGAATTTGCGGCGGTCAGCTCCATTACATCGCACAATCCGACGGTCTCCAATCTTGGGTACTGGATTACAGAAACACAGGGTAAAACATTCCTCACACAGTCTGCAGAGGATGTGTACATACTCCTGCAACAGGAAACATCGAGTTCTTCATCGCAAACATCAGTTTCATCTTCTGCATCATCCATCGCACAGAGCAGCTCTTCGCGTGCAACCTCGTCTGCGAATTCATCGGCGTCCTCGCACGCTGCATCATCCGCTTCATCTCGTGCATCATCTGCAGCTGCCTCATCGTTTGCGACATCATCCATCACTTCTTTTGAGCAGGGAGATTACACCCCCGTTCTTGTGTCCGATGAAGATCGATTGCTCACAGAAGCGGAAGCAGAACGCCTCGCGCGCGCAGATCGCAGGGTTGTTGATACGATGATCAATCAAAAGTTCCACGGCGTCGCGCCGAATGCAGTTTCTTTGCCTCATGCATCCAGCTCTACAAAGAGCGTTGCTTCACACGCATCTTCATCCGTACAGAGCACGGCGCCTGCGCCTCAACCACCAAAACAAAATAAAGCTCCTCTCCTCACGCAGGAAAAAAGCGATGCGAGCATCTCCTGGGCAGATTTCCCCTGGCTCCACAAAATTTATTTGTGGGTGGTTGGCGTTATCTCAACCATTGGAGGATGGATTGTGAAGGGGTGGAGTGCGGCGACGAAGTAAGTAGTATACGATCATTCCCCATATTTGTGCACAGGAGCGCGTTTACAAGGCGCGTACGCGGGTCGTAGACGCGCTCCCGATCTATTGGGTTCTTTTTGATTTATCCCAAAATTTCCTCCAACCTTCCCTGTTCCATTGCCATCCTGATCTCTCGTGCGATTCGTCTCCCTGTACTCATCGGAACATCATACCGGAGCGCCGTGTAGGGCGATCCTTCGATGTAAGGATTTGTTCCCGCAACGATACGTGCACTGATTTCGAAACAGAAAATCTCGAGCTTCCGTGTCACGATGCATTCCAAGCAGAACGGCCCGAAAAGTCCTGGAGGACACAATTCCTGGCTCACTTTTACAACGCGTTCACCCATTGCGAAGAATTGCGGGAGGAGTGATTCACGCACAACGACGGGGATGTTGCCAACGATCGTGT
>CAZEUQ010000016.1:0-14642 GCA_964515125.1 uncultured Candidatus Peribacteria bacterium | reverse complement strand
TGATGATTTCCAGTTTTTCTCGTAAAGGATTTCGGCTCTTATCTGTCACCTTGTATCCAATTTTTGGAGCTGGCGGTGCTTCTTTAATGTATCGTCTAGCAACAGGTATTTTTGACAATTTATTTCTTATCCATCTCGATTCGTCATCGACTATTTTCACTGCATCCAAAAAATTCTCCTTTGTAGATTCCTTCCAGTTATTTTCTCGTAAAACTTCTCCTGGCCATTGTTCAATGGAAAGAATTGCCTCCAATAATTGTTCAATGGTATCCCATCGTTCTGAGCTTCTTGGATCAAGGGGCAAATCTTTATTGCCATCTCCATACGTAAGAAGCTTTCTTGTTTCCTCCAGATGTTCATCCAGATCTTTTTGAATGTCTTGTATCGATCTTTTTGACTGTTTCTTAAATTCATCGATTGCGAGAAGGCAAGCTTCAAAATGTTCTACAAATTGGGAGAAGTTAGTATCATGAACTTCTTTTTCATCTCTCACTGCGATACCTTTAGCCAAATTGAGTGCAGCTCTTCCTTTTTTAGAAAGGAGAGCATCTATTTTCTGCATTCGCAGCCTGTCATCTGCAAGCTGAGGGGAGAGATCTCCCGACCCTTCTTCAGGTGGCGGAAGAGCTGGCCTGTGTTCCACATTGAAAGTATCCATATTAATATTATAAAATTATTAATAAATAAAGTCAAATTTAGCTCTAGCCCCCTAGAATCCTTTCCAGGGGGCTATTTGCTGATCTTCTACTCCTTTCTTTTTAACGATGGATTGTAACCGGAAGCGTGCTGGTTCCTGCGGCATTTGTGAGGTACACCTGAGCTTCAGCATCATCCTGATTAGTTACCCAGAAGTTATTTTTCACCTGCCACGGCTCTCCCTTGATGAGGATCGCCCACTCAGTACCCGGTGGAGCGGGTGGAAAGCGAATGCCATCGGCTTCCCATCGTATGCCGGTGGTAATGGGGGTTGTACCGTTGAGATTCACTGTCGTAAGAGGAGGAAGCATTGTTACAGGCGAGGTTTTCTCAGAAAACCAGTTGTACAACTGTCGCGGGCGTTCTGTGAAGAGTCGTTCTATTGATACCGGCGTCAAAAAAGTACCGCCAAGTAGCATCCCTGCTGATAGAACCATCAGCTGGCAGACTACAAGCAAGGCGCTGAAATGGTCAGGCCCCGATTTGATGTCCGTTACCCGAAGGACCCATAGCGATCCTGCAATTCCAATACCGGCCAAACCGAGCGCGGTCCAAGCCGTCGTCAGGATGGTCAGGTAACGAAGTGCTACCACTAATGCAACAAAACCGATGCACCAAAGAAAAATCTTTCCCATAGCAATTCTCCGCTAAAAAGTGGAAGTGTGAGTGAAAGAACGAGATCAGCTTCTTTCATTTTATAACAAAATATCATTTTAGCAAGCAAATCTACGCCCCTATGGCTTATACAGGTCAACTCTTCGCTTTTGAGTCATATTGTGCTATAATAATCCGATGTCCTCGAACACCCACACAACACACAAAGAGTGGCTCCAAAACCTCTACGACGCCCTTATGCGTCAGGTGGAACCAGAGTTGACGAGCGACCTCATCGACGACGTAGAATTTTTCTACCTAGACGAAACGCCCGAAGAAAGAAGTGAGCGCATGGAGCACTACCGCGAAGCATTACACATTGTCGAAGAGCGCTTTGAGGCAATTGTGGGTGCATGGAGGGAGGAGTTACTTGCGATGAAGAAAAAGTTCATGAAGAAGAAAGACATGGAACAGCACGAAACAGATCAGACCGCAGCATCAATGATTGAAAAGAAATTCGATGCATCACTATGAAAGAACATATGTTTTATTACGGGCACGGTAAGGATGAATCTGCGCGTGAGCACAGACTTATTTTTAAGGGGCCGCCCATGATGGACTCTCCTGTTCCAGAAGAAAGACGGGAATATCCCCTTGGGGCAGATACATCTAATATACATCCAAAAGACAGAAATAGGCCGTACTATGTCGAGAAGCCGAAAGAAATAAAGATCAACAAAAAGCTATGGGATGAAAGTTTTGATGATATTCAAAAATCCATTCATGAGTTTATGGTGGATGGAGAGCTGCAAATGGATCAGCTACAGCTTCTCACAGAAAAGATTCTTGCAACCATGAGAATAATCTCACCTGAATTCGAGATTGAGAAGGATCTAAAAAAAAGCCCCGAAGCTCTTCTGAGAATTGCCTACGAGAAACATTTTATAGATCAGCAAACGTACAATGATTATAGGGACAAAATGAAGTACACAGCCGACCAAAAATCTCTTCAGAAAAATAGGAATGAGAAGCAACTGGTACTGTCTCCCGATGAACAATTCCTGCGTCTTTCAGAAGAAGAAATGCACGCACTAATTCAAAAAGCGAAAACAGATGGTCAGCGTTTTCAGAGACAAGCGCGCAAGAATAGAAGTCAATCTGGAACAATGGCATTTCAAAATTACTGGCATCTGCGAAGTCTCTTTCAAAAGGCACATGGATACGACTACGCCATGTACCTTCGCGGACAGAAAGGAACCGTGCCGGATTTTTCCTCCGTTCAAAACGTTCAGTCCATTCCGGGTACGAATCTGATGAAAGGAACATTACCAGACGGACGTTCCATTAGTTTTAATCCTCGCACCGGGAGCTCAATGATCAGTGAAGGTCGTTCAGAGGCAACGAATCAACGTGAAAGTGCATCAGGCTCCTCCGTTTCCGACGACGACTTCCGCGAAGCCAAGCGCGCGATTGATCGTGGTCCCATGGGCGGGGGGAGACATCAACTTCCACGGGATCGCATTGCATCCGATGGCAGCGTGAACTTCTTTACCGAAGGGGATAGGCAAGAAGTGCAGGATTTTATCAATGCACGTGCCTCACGAAGACTTGCGCGTCTTGAGCAGATGGAATCGTTCGCAGCACAGCGTGCGGACATCATGGATGTGCTCACCAATCCCGACCGCTTTGAACGCGAATTCCAGAAGATCAAGGAAGCACCGATCGATTACTCTGCTCCCGGCGTTATGGAACGCGCACGCAAAAACAATGTCGTGCACTATCTTCTTTCTGAAGATCATACAATGGTTCATGATGTTGCAAATGAACCGCCGACGAGAGCTGAAATCGAGGCACTTCGCCGCGATGCCATTTTCCGCGATAGCTGGAATAAAGTGGATCGAAGGAGCGAGAACATGATGAACTTTGATCAGTTTATTACATTCCGTCAGACAGGATGGGAAGATCGTGATACGGAGAAATTTATCCCTTCCATGACGAAAGATGGTTTCGTGAAAGACTATGCCTATATCTTCCACAAGAATTCTCGTCAGGAACTCGTTATCAATCCAAAGGGAGAAATTGTGGCGCATCGATGGCAGAAGCCATTATCAGATGGAAAAATCATGATTGCAGAAACACGATTTGGTCGTCCCAAAGGATCTCCTCTCAAAGTCTCAAGGGTAGATTTCCAGAAGACGTGGAAGAACGGAGTTCCGGGGAAACTGGCATTGCGAGATCATGATGGGAAATCTCTTCCGGAAAACTTTACGATCGATCTTTCGAAATTCCCACGGGACGGACGCGGCATGATGATCGGCAATGTCGCATGGATAGAGCGGGACGGAAATTCTGCCTTCAAGATCCTTTTCATGAAGGAAGGGAATTATGACCTGCATGCACTGGAGGCGACGAGTAAGCAACGTAAACATGCGCTCGTCGCAGTGACGAAGGGCTCCGAAAAACAACAGACGGCATAAGGGGGTGACAGACAGAAAAGACCCCGCTACCATGCCGCGGACATGGCACAACTCATCCTCCAGGACGGCACCGTCTTCCAAGGGGATTCTTTTGGCGCATCTGTCGATACGGACGGTGAAGTTGTCTTTAACACGGGCATGGTGGGGTATCCGGAATCCATGACGGATCCCAGTTACGAGGGACAGATCCTCGTCTTCACGTATCCGCTCATCGGGAATTACGGTGTGCCCTCCGAAGAAAAAAACCGCTGGGGCTTTGCGGAGAATTTCGAGAGTGAACGGATTCACGTCTGCGGGATCATCGTTGCGCAGGAGAGCAGGGAATTCAGTCATCATCGCGCGGTTAGTTCGCTCCATAACTGGATGGAGCATCATAAAATTCCCGGCATCACGGGTATCGATACGCGGGCACTGACGAAGAAGTTACGAGAACATGGAGTGATGTTGGGAAGGATCGTTCAGGAAAAATCCGAAATTCGAAGCCCGAAATCCGAAATAGAGGATCCGAATATCCGGAACCTCGTTGCGGACGTTTCCTGCAAAGAAGTCGTAATCTATGAACCGGATGCAGAATGTTCGATAAACAAAGCGATTATCGCGTTCGACTGCGGCATGAAGAACAATATTCTTCGATCATTCCTCAAGAGGGGAGTAAAGGTGCATCGTGTTCCGTGGAACTACGACCTCGCATCGAGCCCACTCCAATACGACGCCGTTTTCATCAGTAACGGCCCCGGAGATCCTAAGATGTGCACCGATACCATCACGCAAATTCGATTCTCCATCGAAAAGAAGACCCCGACCTTCGGCATTTGTCTTGGCAATCAGCTGCTTGCGCTTGCGATAGGCGGCGATACGTACAAACTTCCGTACGGGCACCGCAGCGCAAATCAACCATGTCTGGAAGTTGGCACACAGCGCTGCATCATGACATCCCAGAACCATGGGTTTGCCGTGAAGGATCAGCTGCCCGCTGGCTGGAACGTGTGGTTTACGAATGCAAATGATGGCTCGGTGGAAGGAATCCGTCACGACTCCGGAACATTCTTTTCTGTGCAGTTTCATCCGGAGGCAACGCCCGGTCCCGAAGATGCAAATTATTTGTTTGATGAGTTTTTGAAGATACTGTAGTTGACGGGTTGACTAGTTGATTGGTTGATTAGAAAGATTTGGTATTGACTCGATAGAATGGTGGTGACGTGATGTGTTGCATAATGAAGGAAGAAGTGATCGAATGGGGAACTTTATGGGTACATTTCATAATTTTGAAGATTTAGATATCTGGCGAGAAAGTAGAATTCTTGTGCAAAGAATTCGCGCATTCTGTAAGCGGCCGAATGTAAAACGGGACTTTTCTTTTATTGATCAAATTACGAGATCTGCTCGTTCCATCAGTGCAAACATCGCAGAAGGAAGTGATTGCATGACGGATCATGAATTTATCAAATTTCTCGGATACGCAAAAAGATCCGCAACAGAAGTGAGAGCACATTTATATGATGCAATGGATGAAAACTATATCATCAAATCCGAATTTAATGATTTGAATGAGCAATCGAAGAAGATCTGCCGCATGATTGCAGGACTCATTCATTATTTGCAATCGCGCAATAATTCTCTTAAGCGAACCTACAAAAAAATTCCAATCAACTAATCAACTACTAACTAATCAACCTATAAGTTTATTTTCCCTTCTTCAATCATCTGTAACGCCTTCGGATAGATCTCCTTCTCTATGTCTTGAACCTTCTTCGCAAGACTTTCCGCTGTGTCATCCTGCGTCACCGCACATGTTTTCTGCAGGAGAATTTTTCCCGTATCGACCCCTTCATCCATCACATGAATGGTTGCACCCGATTCTGTTTCTTTTGCATCGAGCACTGCTTCATGAACATGGTGACCGTACATTCCGGCGCCGCCGTGCTTGGGAAGAAGTGCAGGATGGACATTCAGAATTCGGCCTTTCCACTGGTTGATAAACCACGGCGAAAAGATCCACATCCAGCCCATACAGGCGAGGACAAGTTGTTGGTTATTGGTTATTGGTTGATTGGTTGTCGAAGAGAATTCTTGAAGAGCAGTATGGAGACGCTTGTCGTACTCTTCGCGCGATTCATCAGGATTTTTGTGGACGATGACAACAGGAATGTTTGCGGATCGGGCCTTGTCGATGCATCCGCGATCGGCGCGGTCAGTAATGAGTCCGAGGCACTGTGCCTTCAATGACCCGTCCCGGATTCGCTCAAGGACGGCTCCAAAGGTTGTGCCGCGAGAGGAGCTTAGGACGATGAAGCGCATGGTTCCATCATAGCAGGGGACCTAGACCATAACCCACCCTCAAGGATACCGATGCCATCAATCGTCATCCGAATTTGGTCTATGACATCGAGAGAAACATCAAACACCATCGCAAGCTTGTCATCTGCGCGTTTATCAAAACCCATATAAGGGACTTCGAATTCTCGCAATGCTGTATGTATTTCAGGATGTCGGTGTGTATCGACAAGAATGGAAATTCTCATAGGACGCGCATAGTAGGTGACTTACAGAATTCCCGCAAACAAATCATCGTGTGGTTCAATGCCGTGTACCCACCCTTCATAGTCACTCAACGGAATGCCGTGATCCCGGATAATCACCGCGGGAGTCGCTTGCCCCGCATTGCCCATCAAAAAATTGGCAGCAGTCGCAAGCTGGTCGGCAATGGCTTCGGTTGTGATGCGGAGAGGATGTCCAAACAGGTCGTTCTTCCCCGCTTGCGAAACGAGAGGATCAAGACCGCTCACCGTGAGTGCAAATGCGGTGACGCCAAGACGCCGAGGACGGCAACAGGAATCGGTCAGAATGACGGCGATGTTTACTCCTGCTCTTTCCTTTATATGGAACCGAAGAGCATGCACGGATGTCACAGGATCCTGCGGCCAGCCGATTGCGAAGCCTTCTTGCATGTTGGACTGATCTAACCCTGCATTTGCCGCGAGGATTGTTCCGGTCGCAAGACCATCTGGGCGAACTTCTGTAAGAAGTGCACCTGGGCACGAGCCAACAACCGTGCCGTGAAGACGATGTGTTTCCTGCAGAACCGCTTCGCAAAATTCTGGCGATCTGCCGCATGCATCACTCCATTTTTTTGCTGCGCCCGAGACCTCCATCGATGCAAGATCGATAATAGCACCTTCAGCTGTCGCGATGACTTTCGATGATACGACGAGGATGTCATTCTTCTGAAATTTCGCCTGTTTCATGAACATCGCGGTGAGGTCATCCCCCTGTCGTATCACTGCCGTCTTGATGGGAATGAGGTGCATGAGGGGATTGTACTCTTTGTATGATGAGTATTGATATTGAGGAGGACAAAGATCCCGCGGGCGAGAACTCTGATTTTCGATAAAGATGAGATAACCAGCAACCAACAACCAAAAACCAATCAACTTTTTTTATTCATCCTCCCACAAATTCACCGTCGATTTTCCATTGAGTAAGACCGCATGGGGAATCAACGTGTCTTCTATAACATCAATCGCATTCACGGTGATGTGCGCAAGGTCTTTGGACGGCGTTGTGAAGGTGATGAAATCGGGGACATCAAAACTTTTGAGCGTCATGCCGGCACCGGGGGGGAGTGTCCAGCGTACGAAGCCGAATGTGGGTGGTTCACTCGTGACATCCTGCAGGGGAACGCCGCGAACTTCGGTTCTGTGCCACGAGGCAGGAAGACTGATCTTCAGAGCATGGTTCCTGTCACTAGATACCATGACATAGCCGATGGATCCTTTGCGGCTGATGTCCAGTGTGAGTGACGTTGCCCCTTCATATTCCATCCCGATGGTAAGATGCGCTGGACTTGGAAGAATGGATGCACGAGTGTGCAGTGTTGCGAAGGTGTTGGATGCAACCACGCTTAAACCGAGAAGGAGAAAGGTTGCGCCTCCTGCAATGCAGGTGCGAATAAAGGCATCTCGCAGGAGCACACGTTTCGATTTTTTTCCCGCGCGGGCTTTCTTCTTTTTGGGGGGCATGGTGCAAGAAGGATAACAGAGTGTCGCTTCGGAGTCACCCTTGCGATACACTTTCCTCATCATGTCGGTGCGTAAAAATCACTCTTCCCTTCCTGTGTGGCTTGGCGTAGCCGGCACATTCTTTCTTGCGCTCTCCGTGAGTATTTTTTTTATCATCACAGATCGATCTCTTCTTCGTCTTCGCTCATCGCTGCCACCGAGTACTGTGGACCGTCCTCCGTTCATCATCACATCAAACCCATATCCTCTTACACATGTGACTGTCGGCAATCGCTTGACGCTCATGCTTGCATCCATGAAGAACGGCTATGTAACAGTCCTTCCCGGGAATATCCTCGATACACTTTCTCTTACGCCGTCCGGCCCTCTTCCGCAGGGAATGAGGTTGGATCCTGTGACGATTGACGTTCCCTTTGGTGCAAGCTCGCGCAAAGTGCAGGTGCGGGAACTGACGTGGACTCCCACAGCCGGACAAATCGGCGATCACACCGTCACACTGACATCGTCTGTCACCATCAATGGTACGACATACCAGGCAGATCCTGTCACCATCACCTTTCGTGTGTTTGATCCTGCAATAGTTATTTCGAATCAAACACTTCTTGCGAACCTCGTCTCCCGTCATCTCACAACGGCATCCTCGGTACAGGATATTCTTGCAACACTTTCCTTTGATGATGTGCTCCAAAACATGACGAGTGAGGAATTGTTGCACGCACTTGTTCAGAACAACATCATCACACGATATGCATCGTACAATGCTCTCGTCGCAGCACTTCCAAATCACCAAGTCGATTTGGCATCGCTCAAACCGTACGGAATTCTGCAAGCGCTCGCTACTCCCCCAAAAGGAGGAACTGTCCTTCGTCAGAAGGATCCTGCAAAACCCTGGATGATCGTCCAGGATGCGTATGACGATCTTCGGGCAGCGTATGTGGCAGATCCTTTTTCTCTCCTCAATCACTATCAACCCCACCATCTTCTTGCCCTCGTCAATGACCGCATTCCGTTTCCTATTGGTGGGACGGAAGATCTGCCTGTCTATTCGAGCGCAAAGGAAACAACCGTTGCGCCGACGATCATCAAGAAAGCTCCGCTTACAGGAAGACGCTACACGGCAGATCCACCCGAAACAGAAGCAGAGTACCGTGCGCGTTTTCCACAACTGGCAGCACAAATCAAAGCACAGACGGATGCCATGCCGCCGGGTCGTCGTGTCATTCAACTGCAGGGAATTGATCGATTAGATTCACTCGTGAACTTCGATGGAGTCTTCTCACCATTTCGCAGTTCCACAGGTGCCCTCATAGAGGAACGCGGATATTTTCCTGCGAATTATGATTGCACCGCAGGAGCGGGCAGCCCCGCATGCCCCGAAGGGCCACCGACTCCGACAGGGTGTATCGATGGGTCTTCTGATTATAAAAAATATCACTGCCTGTTTTCCCTCTGGCCGGAGCATGTGAATCCGGAAGAGGATTGGTATACCACGGTGCGTTCCCGCCTGAGCGAATTTTTCCGAATTTACAAGAGTATCGGTGGCCAGGTCGATGTCGTCATCACAGATATGGAGACAGATTGGTACTCCATGTATTTCGCGCGCCGTATTTGGTACGCAGATCATGAGGATCATCTTTTGCGCGATGCGCGATGGCTTTCTTTGGCTCAGGAATTGATCGATGCAGGAATTCCAAGAAAGATCGACGGCACGGTAGACCTGACAGGAATCAAAACATGGTTTACGTATAACGATTGGAAGGGTCTTCTGTGGGACGCAGTCATGACGAGGCGTCTCGTTGCGATGTACAACGAAGTCATGTTTACGCCCATCCGTTTTGATGTACAAAACGGAAACAACCCGCTCTTTCCGAACATCCAATTTACGGATTACGAATTCTACCATCGTTCCAATCTTTCACCGGTCGTGTCGTATTATGGTTTTCCAAAAAACATCGCGAGTGTCGGGGAGATTGTCGGGACACATCCATCGCTTGATGTGTACGCCCGCAATGTGACATTTGAGATGCCGAGCGGTCTTGTGACAGATTCCCCATCTGGACCTGTGACATTCTTTACAAATCTACTTTTCGACCTCAAGAAGTCGCGCACATTCCCATTGTCATCGTCTCTTCCAGGCATGGTATGGATAGCGCACCCCTACTACACGCGCTACACGACCAACGTGGGTCATCAGGACCCCCTGTTTGTTTCCGCATCACTCGACGAGATTGACGATTGGTATCGGGAGCGCATGTTTCATCATGGCCTTATGGGGATCGATGCCTTCACCAACTGGACCGGTAGTGAACTGGATACGGCCATCAAGAATGCGAATGGAGGTAGTCTTGCCGAGTATGACAGGGGATTTCTTGTGATGGAGCAAGGTCTCCAGGAGATCAATGCAAAAATCGGTTACGACGATCGCACGCCACTGGTCATGCGCCCCATTGACTTTCAGGATGGCTATGTGCTGTCCGGTATGGAGGTTCATGGGAAGAGAATTTATCGTTTCACGCCAGATCCGGACATCGCGCACGAAGTACGATCGCTGCCCGATGGCAGCATCGAGCTGTCTGTACGAGGGATTCTCATCAAAAAAATCCCGCACAGCACCGTGGAGCAAAATCACAAAGGGTATTGGATCACGCAAAGCGCGGGGAATAATTTGCTCACCGCAAGTGTGGATGATGTCTTGGCGGCATTGCAGTAGAAAATCAGAAATCAGAAGGCAGAAATCAGAAGGCAGTGACGATGGAGTATTGTTTTCTGTTTTCTGCCTTCTGCCTTCTTTCCTCTGTGATACACTTTTTGCATGCCCTCCCATAAGAAGCGTTTCGTCTCTAGCGTTGTAGGGTTCTTGTTGTTCTCCATCGTCGTGTGCGCTTTTTGGCTGATGTACAACGGTTCATTGTTGCAATTTCGTTCGGCGCTTCCACCGGATATTTCCTCCCGTCCGCCGTTCATCATCTCTACGAATCCGTATCCTGTTGTAAATGTCGCCATCGGCAACGAAGTCCGCATCATGCTGGCCTCGCTCAAGGCGGGGCATTACACACGTCTTGATGGCACGCTCCAAACCATTCCCATCACATCGACTACTTCTATGCCTCCAGGGATGCGCATCGACCCCATCACGATTGATGTTCCAAGTGGATCCTCTTCCATCCCTGTACAGGTGTATCAGTTATCGTGGGTCACAACCGCCGCTGATGCCGGAGATCACCCCGTCACACTTTCCTCCACGGTGACCATCGGAGGTACAACGTACACGGCAGATCCTTACCAGATAACATTCCACGTTTTCGATGGTGCTGGAGGTTCCATTGAGGAACTTACGAACCAGGAAATACTTGCCCGTCTTATCGCCAGAAACCTGACAACGGCAACATCTGTTCCTCAACTTTTAGATAGCCTTTCTTTTGAGCGCGTGTACCAACGCATGGACACCGATGTCCTTCTTGCAGCGCTCATCCGCCAGGGGCTTGCACCGGGGTACAGTGCAGGGAACCCGCGCGGGGAGGCAGCACGCCTGAAGATAGACCTGCGTGCGCGTGGGGTCGATGTAGATCATCTTCGTCCGGATGGACTCCTCACCAAGCTCGCAGCCATGACAGGATCCCTTCAATATACCGAACCGATGGTTCTGACGGGAACACTCCTGGATAAGTATCGCTATTGGGAAGCCCCTCTTGCGGCAAAAAACATTCTTAAGAATGCGATGTCTACGAACACGGGGGCATTCTTAGAGGACTTTGCGCCGCGTGACTTGGTTTCCTTGTTTGATGATTCCATCAGCCCCATTCCAGGATCATCGTTCTCCTTTTATATCTCCTTATGGATCCCCGAACGTCTCAAGACGGTCGCACAACCAAGTTTTTGTCCGGTGCAGCCTCCGTTCATCAATGGTGACCCCGATGCTCTCCAGCTGAATGGACGCATGCTCTGCGTCGCAAAAATGCGTCCTGAATACAGCATCGAAGGGACAACGCAGTTCATCAACAGCGCACGACCAGAGGATGAGACGGTCAATGATGCCGTTCTTCGGAGCATTGCCCGCCGCATGGCGAGAGACCTCAAAAAAATGCCCCCGGGTTCCCGCATCATGGGGATGCACGGACATACCGTGCAAGGGACTCTCCTCTATAGAGATCAAAACAATCAGCCTGCGAGCGTAGGAGTCGATTTTGACGATGGCCTTACGGATTACATCTATCCGCGCAATTATCCTGACGTTACAAAACGATTCCAGCCATACCAAAAATCCCTTGTGTGGATGGATGAATGGGAAAATATTATTCGTAACCGCATGGATCGTTTCTTTCCTATGTTGAGGGAAGAGATTGATGCGATAGGTGCATCGCTTGATGGTGTCTACATTGATGTTGAAAACAAGGCGCTCTCCCTTGCTGAGCTCGGCGAACACACAAATCCCGATTATGCAGGACCTAATCAAGATGTCTACCAGATGCTTCGTACCGATGCACGTTGGCCGGAAGTAAGTCGCCGTCTTGCCGATGCAGGCGTTTGCCCCCTTGATGACACAGGCATCTGTCCCATCACGGCGGCCATGGTAACAATGTGGCGCACAGACGAACGACATAGTAAGTGGAACGCTGTCATGGAAAAGAGGCGTGCGGAGTATGTGAATCGCGCCATTGCAGATCCTCTCCATACGTCCTTTCCGAATGCGGAGTTTTTCAACTACGGAAACTACAACCACACTGCCATGGTGCCATTTGCAAATTGTAACCGGTTTTCGGACAGTTGCTTTGGCGTGGGGACAGTTATGAATACTCACCAGAGTGTGAACTTGTACGGTTACATCCGTGATAGCATTATGCCTGACCAGTCACAGAGTGCCAGTAGTGGGGCGCGCATAAGAACCTTCGAAGCGGCGAACGGCATCGCAACGATTACGATGTATCCGGAGATAAATAATCCTCAATTTGGAACGTTGAATGCGGGGGATCTACAGGTCAACGATCGCATTACACTTGTGAATCTACGAAATGGATGTCTGGATGCTCCCTACACCCCACCTCAATGTCCGCCACCTCCCGGTGGATCGACATCATGTACACCCGGTGAGGGAACATGCTCCAACTGTGCAAAGGCACTCCTTCTCACAAATGGGTGTGTCATGCCGGAAGATACCATCATCCGACCCGGTGTGGATCCTGTTTTTGGTCCTGGCTTTGGTACGGGTGAATATCTTGTCAGGTCCATCGATCCAGCGACGAACAGCATTACAGTCGATTATCCTGCGACGGTTCCGCGCATCACGCTGTACGATAATATCAGCACGACGATCTATGTCAGAAAGCAGTACTTCCGTACATCGGGACATTCGGAACCGCAATCGGAGATCAAAATTCTCCGTATGAAAACGACGGAGCGCATGGTGCACAATGGAGTGAGCGGGAGCGGTGTTGCGATGATCCTCAGTGAACCATGGAAGAATCTTTCAACGGGACAGTTTCTCTTCGTTTCGAACAGGTCTGGCACGGACTATTTGCCGACCTCCAATGGCGCACAGATAGAAGCACGTCCGTATGAAGGAAAATACGAGATTCTGGGACTGCCCAATAGCACAACGATCCTCTCATGGACTGGTGCAACACTTCTTCCCGCTGACCTTTCTGTTTTTAACACGCAGTCGCTCTACGCAAATATGTGGCGTTCATGGAACGCATTTGCAGCGGATATCATGCAGATGAGAAGTATGGCTTCCTCCACGACATATGGTATAAACCCTTGGATCCAGCATGTGGATACGACAACAGAAAAAAATACGTCCGATCGTTACGATGACGTGGCACTCGGTGACAGTGATGATCCTTGGAAGTACTACAGTGAATCGGTCTTCCATATTTATTTAAACGGGGCGAACAGGATTCAGGATTGGATCTGGAGTAAGTTTTCCGATGATTCCGTCCAGCAGGGAAATGATCTTCTCAATCGCACCCTCAATGAGGTGGAAAAGCTCGTAGGATACGATGACAGAGAATCGCTTTCCTTCGAACCGGTCCGTTGGACCGATGATTACATCCTCACCGGCATGGAGGCGGGGGGCAAGCGTGTGTATCGCCTGACACCAAACGAACTCAAGTGGCCCGTTTCTACGTGGAATGTTGTAAGTGCAAATCCTGCACGCATCATATTGGGGACAGGATCGAGTCAGATCGATGTCCCCTTACCGCCAAATTCCTTTGTTTGCACGCCTACGTACAAACCTGCGCCGTGTCCACAAAATCCCGTGTCGAACTATGGGTACTGGATTATTCAATATCAGAGCTGGACGATGCTGCGCGGGACGGTGGATGATATTGTGGTGGGATTACAATGAGGTTATTGGTTCATTAGTTGATTGGTTCATTAGTTGATTGGTTGACTAGTTGATTGGAAGTTTTTTATAGGTTCGCTTCAATGAATTGTCCCGAGATTGTAAGTAATGAATGAGTCCTGCAATCATGCGACAGATCTTTTTTGCTTGCTCATTCAAATCATCAAATTCACGCTTAAGAATATATTTTTCATCAAGTGCATCATATAAGTGTGCTCTCACTTCCGTTGCCGACCGTTTGGCGTATCCGAGAAATTTAATGAAGTCATGATCTGTCATGCAATCGCTTCCTTCTGCGATGTTCGCACTAACAGATCGAGCTGATCGTGTGATTTGGTCCATGAAAGAAAAATCTTGACGGGCCTTTTCTCCCTTGCACACTTCGCGAATTCTTCGAACCAAGGTTCGACTTTCTTGCCAAACATCCAAATCTTCAAATGTTCGAAATGTACCCATAAAGCTTTTCATTCGAACATTCCATCATTCAATATTCAATACACCACCTCACCATCA
>CAZEUQ010000015.1:0-15225 GCA_964515125.1 uncultured Candidatus Peribacteria bacterium | reverse complement strand
CATGACCGATGCCATCAAGACGGAAATGCGGTTCCAGCGGTTCTGCCGTAATACGGGAGGGATCGACAGGGAGATTATTCGTCGGCACTTCCTCCTGTTCATCATGCTCTTTTACTTCTGTTTGTATGTCCATCGCCTTTCTCGTTGACTGTGTTTCTCCTTGCAGGACACGTACTTCATCTGCGAGCCGCCTGTGTTCTTCCTCCAGCTGCGCTGTGAGCTGTGTGAGACGTGATGTTGCATGAATCACTTTTGGCGCATTGGGATCGGTCACTTCCTTCGGTGGTTTTGTGACGATGTTTATGCTGATACCCGGGAAGGACCTCCAAGTTCGTACGTTCGGTTTACTGGATTGTTCAATGGCCAAGAGGACCATTTTAAACAAACTGATGTCGTTGATTTTGACGAATGCAAATGCGGCTGCAATCACCGCAGGGGTCCACGCCATAATGGTCGTCACAATGCTTGTGAATCCATTATTTGTGAGGACCGTCCAGATGCCGTAGCTGATGCCGCATCCCACGCCCGTAATTGCGAGCTGCTTCAAGGTAACGGGACCGATGATACGGTCCTCTACGTACACGTTTTGCGGGATTTTGACAGGTTCGAGAGCCATCGAACTAGTATAGCAGAAAACGGCCGATGGATCAACGCATGGAGAAGCCAGTACGGGACGATTGAAGCCATACTGCCTTCCAATTTCTATCTTCTGATTTCCCTTTTAGGCTGCCTTTGACATTGCCTTTTTCACTGTTCTCTTTGCCGCGGGAGCCTTCTCGCCATGGACAAACTCCAGCTGATCTGTGCCTTTGCCGACAATCTTGATGGTGTCGCCAGGACGATACATGCCCTTCAGAATCATCTCGGCGATTTCATCCTCAATGCGTTCTTGGATGGTACGACGTACGGGACGTGCGCCGTACTCCGGGTCAAAACCGAGCGTTCCAAGAATGCCGATTGCCTTGCTGTCTACTTCCAGCGTGTACCCTTGTTCCTTTAGGCGTTCTGCAAGCATGTCGATATGCAGGGTGACAATTTTGCGAATGGAATCCTGAGAGAGCGCATCGAAGATGATCATGTGATCAATACGGTTTAAGAATTCAGGACGGAAGTTTTCCTTCAGTTCATTCATGACTTCTTGCTTCTTCTCTGCATACACATCTTCTTCGCGCTTTGCGTCATGTTCCAGCTTGAAGCCGATCTTTCCAGCCTGCTTCGTGAGTTTTTCTGCACCAATATTACTTGTCATCACAATCACGGTGTTCTTAAAGTCCACAGTTTTCCCCTGTCCGTCGGTGAGTGTGCCGTCTTCCAAAATTTGCAGAAGGATGTTGAAGAATTCAGGATGTGCCTTTTCTACTTCATCGAACAGGATGACAGAATACGGCTTTCTGCGAACCGACTCCGTGAGCTGGCCGCCTTCTTCGTAGCCGACGTACCCCGCGGTTGTACCCGTCAGGCGCGACACGTTGTGGCGCTCCATGAATTCGGACATATCAATCTTGATGAGTGCATCTTCGCGTTGGAACACCTCGCGCGCGATGGTCTTTACCAGTTCGGTCTTTCCGACTCCTGTTGGTCCCAGGAAGAGGAAGGAACCAATCGGGCGACGTGCGTCCGAAATGCCCACACGGCTTCTGCGGATAGCGCGTGCAACTTTGTGGATGGCATCGTCCTGGCCGACGACGGACTTGCGGAGGACGGATTCCAGCCCTGTGAGGCGTTTTGTTTCCGACTTCAAAAGTCGCGTGAGAGGGATGCCCGTCATGCGTGCGATGACGGCATTGATATCATCTTCGTTGATAGAGACGGGTGTTCGGCGATCGCCATCCACGGCACGTTCCATCTGTTTCCTCTTTTCCAGAAGAGCTTCCTCTTCTTTACGGAGCTTCAGCGCTTCCTGGTACTTCTGTTCCTGCACGGCAAGCTGCTTTTTGCTTTCCAGCGCATCCAATGCCGCATCGATTTCTTTTAGTTTTGGTTCATTATCACGGCTTTGGAGCAAACTCTTTCCAGCAGATGCTTCATCCAGAACGTCGATTGCCTTATCGGGCAGGTAACGCTCTGTAAGGTAGCGCTTGCTCAATTTTACGGCAGCTTCAATCGCTTCATCACGAATGGAAAGTTGATGGAAGCTTTCGAAACTTGGGCGGATTCCTTTCAGAATGTGAATAGCATCTTCCGTCGAGGGTTCCTCAACCAGGATGGACTGGAAACGGCGCTCCAATGCGCGATCCTTCTCGATGCTTTTCTTAAATTCATCCGTCGTTGTTGCTCCGATGACCTGGAGGGCGCCGCGACTCAAGGCGGGCTTGAGGATGTTTGCGGCATCGAGCGATCCTTCGGCGGCACCGGAACCTACCACCGTGTGAAGTTCATCAATAAATAAAATGATTTCTCGGTCGCTCTCCGTTGCCTCCTTGATGATGTCATCAAATCGCTGCTCGAATTCACCTCGGTACTTGGTTCCAGCAACGAGCGAGCCCATGTTGAGTTGAAGCACGCGTTTGTTGCGTAGCGACGCAGGCACCTCGTTGGAGACAATGCGCTGCGCCAGCCCTTCAATAATGGCAGTTTTTCCGACCCCCGGTTCACCAATGAGAACAGGGTTATTTTTTGTTTTACGGTTCAAAATGTGCACAACACGTTCAATTTCCTTGTCGCGTCCAATGATCAGATCCAGCTTTCCTTCTCGCGCCTTTGCCGTCATGTCATCCGTAAAATAATCCAACACCGGTGTTTTACTTTTGCCGTCCGTCTTTTTCTTACGCAGTCCTTCGGGATCTGTCTGGTTTTGCATGCCAACCAGCGCTCCCTGAAGACCTTGGAAGAATGACTCGAGGGAACTCTCCAAACGTTTGTTCTGTTGCTTGAACTGGCTGATCTGTCCGAACATTTCCTCAATGTGCATCTGCAGATCTTTTGGATCTATTTGCATGCTTTCAAGCAAACTAGTTGCGGCGTTCTTTCCGGTTCCTACAAGCGCATGGAGAAGGTGCTCGGTACCCACGTTCGCATGGCGGAATTTGTGTGCCGTCATCACGCTTTGTTCAATCACACTGTTGAGTGATTCGGTGAGACCGTGACGCATGGCCTCTTCTTCGAATGTTCCCTTGTCTGCCTTTAGCAGGATGCGAATGTTTTCCTGCGTGACTCCAGCTCCTGTGAGGATGGAAAATCCGAGAGACTTTGGAATGGACAACAGACCAAGCAGCAAGTGCTCGGTACCGATGGAATTCGCCTTCAGATTCTTTGCCTCCTGCTCGGCAAGTTGCAGTGCAAGTTTGGCATTGGGCGTAAAGCGATCGAACGGGTGCATACGGAGTGGGGGAACCTATGAAGGGAAGGGGATTCAATTAGCACTCTATCATGATGAGTGCTAATGATGCAATGGCATCAGGGAATAGTACCAGAATCATGACTTTTCTGCAGCCAAGTACTCTTGAGAGATTTCCACAATCCAAGTCTAGTTTGTATACAAAATGTGATCAAGAAATGCGAATTGCAGCAACGGCAAAACGATTACATAGCGTACAAACCATGCAAACAAAACTTTCCATTTCTTCATCTCTTTTTCTTATTTTCTGTCTTCCGACTCTCCAGCGTGTGCGGGATCGATCAGGGTGAGCCAACAACCTAGTCTCTTTTTCTCATTTCCTGCCAGTCTGCGACGAAGATGGCAATGATGGTTGTCACGGGAACTGCCAGAATGATTCCGAGAATTGGATGGATCGTCTGGGGAAAGCTCACACCGACAAGCATGGCAAATAAGATGGCAATAGCAGAAAGACCGACGGCACGCTTCATGATGAGGGGAACAAGAAGGTTATTCTCCGACCACTGCACGGCATAGTAGACGGCAGCAACAATAAGCCCCCAGGCCCAGCCTTGTTGTGTAACGGCAATGAGGACGGCGGGGATTGCCGCAATGATAGGTCCTGCAACGGGAATGAATTCGGTAAATCCAGCAAGCAGTGCGAGAGTGAGCGCGTATTCCTGCATACCAAGGATCATCAATGCAATGAAGACGAGCGTGCCGATGGAGAGGCACAGGATAAGCTGTCCGCGAATCCACAAGCTCATCTTGTGATACACCGCTTCTACTTTGTGATCGATGTACATTCTGTAGCTACGAGGAAAGAGAAAACGAATGTATTCACGAATCTTCTCTTTTTCCATTTGCATGAAGAAGGCGAGAACGAGAACGAGAACGAGCGTAAAGAAGAAGTTCACAATGGAGCCTGCCACGTTTGCGCCAAAGGCAATGAAAGAACTTGCCGTTTGCGAAAGCTGTTCGCCGAATTGCGAGAGGGCAGATGCGCGGTCACGAATATCCAAATCTTGCAATAGCACCTGCATCAAATTCGTAAGCATCTGGTTATAACTTTCCGGAAGGAAGGGGAGAGAAACCTGTGGATTTAAGAAGAAATTATCGGAACTCTCACTAATGAGCCGCGCAAGGTCCTGCAGCTGCATAGCGACAATCGGAATAAGGGAGGCTACGAGGAAAATGATGATTGCCAAGAAGACGAAGTACACAAGAATCACCGCCATGCCACGCGGTAGCTTCCACTGCTCCAAAAAGTGAACAGTGGGATCGATCACGATGCTTACGAATGTCGCAAGGAAGAGAATGATCAGCTTATCGCGCAGCAAGAAGAGGAGCCATGCACAAACTCCTACAAGGAGAATCGTCAATGCGGCCTTCAGCACACTCTTACTCGAAATAGTCACCAGCACTTCCGGCACCCTGTTCCTGTTTGGTGGGGGCAATTTCTTGGTACCGTTCGTCTCGTTTTTTCCTATCTTCGTCCGTGCCTTACTCCAAAGTTCTTGAGCCTTGCTGCCGATGATCTGCATCGACGTGAATGCGTCGGATTTTTTAGCGGGCATAGGGTGGGGGAATCAAGAGGTCAGTGCTACAAGGATGGAGTCTACTATGATGTATGCAAGGAGTCCAACGGCGGTTCCCATAAGGGCATACATAATGCCTTTTTTTGCGCCTTCGTTTGTGCCCTCTCCTGTAAGGGGGCCAAGCACATACCGGTATCCGTTATACATAATCATGATAAGCGCGAAGGCGATGGTGAAGCCGAGGACGAAATTGATGAGGTAGTACACGTATGATGCGATACAATCCCATGTGAAAATGCCGCTGCGAAACGCATCCGCAAGGTCCGCGCAATTGGGAGCACCGCCCGTTGGGACGAGTGTTGTTTGCGCGAAAGCACGATCGATGAACGGGGGGAGGTGCATCTGAGGAGAATGATAGAGGAGGAGAGCACCAGAATACTAGTGCCTAGCACACTGCGCTTTGCAGGAGCAGTTTCGTCTCATCCAACTTGTCTGTTTTCATGAGTGCAATCCTAAGCTCCTTTGCGCCATCAAACCCTTTCACGTAACTGTTCAGGTGTCGTCGCATTTCCAGCATTCCCCGTTGCTCTCCTTTTATTTTTACTGCCAATTCACAATGTTCAAGGATAAAGGGGATTTTCTCTCGGAAGGATATGGATGACGCTGTCGAAATGGGCGTTTGTGTTTTGGCATGCAGTGCATCGCAAATATCTTTCATTACCCATGGGTTCCCAAAGGTTCCTCGGCCAATCATGACACCATCCAGATTTTTCAGTTTTCTCACGGCATCATCTGCGGATGCAATGTCGCCATTCCCCAGAACGGGAACCGAGACGCTTCTTTTGAGTTCGTAGATGGGATCCCAATTTGCCGATCCCGTGAATTTCTCGTGGTATGTGCGGCCATGAATGGCAAGTGCATCTGCTCCAGCCTCCACGAGTTTTTGGCAGAATGGAATGAGTGTTTCGTGCGTTTCCCATCCAAGTCGCGTTTTTACGCTCACGGGAATATTCACAACTTTCTTTGCGCTCGCAACAAGCTCCGCTGCAAGCTCTGGCTCTCGGATGAGTGCGGATCCATGGCAGGACGAAACAACCTTCGCTGCGGGGCAGCCCATATTGATGTCGATGCCGTCGGCGCCAAGCTGTTCGATAATTTTACATGCCGTGAGAAAATGCTCGGGCTCTGCTCCAAAGATCTGCACGATGAACGGTCGTTCCAGTGCGGGATCGAACTCCAGCATTTTGAACGTTCGCTTTGCGCCAAAATGGATGGCATCAGTAGAAAGGAATTCCGTGTAGACCATCACGTCTGGTGCAATCTTTTTGATGAACTGGCGATACGAACTATCGGTTACGCCAGCCATTGGTGCCAGGGCAACAATGGGCCGAGAAATGTTTGACCAGGAAAAGGACATGCAATATCAAAGCGCCACCTTCACGCCTGGCCCCATGGTGGGATTCACGCTCAGGCTCACGATATAGAGTCCTTTGATGCCTGCGGGCTTCGCATCTAGCACAGCCTGAAGCAATGCCTGAAGATTTTCTGCAAGTTTCTTCTCACCAAAGGAGACTTTTCCGAATGTCGCGTGGATGATGCCCTGCTTATCCATCTTAAATTCAATGCGGCCTTTTTTAAGCTCCTCGATGATCTTCTCCGGCTTGTCCGTCACGGTTCCGGACTTGGGGTTTGGCATCAGACCTTTTGGCCCCAGTGTTTTTGCCAGTTTCCCCAGGTTCTTCATCAGTTGCGGCATGGCGACGGCCACATCAAAGTCCATAAATCCTCCTTCAATCTTTTTCACAAGATCATCACTCCCTACCAGTTCTGCCCCTGCCTTTTTTGCATCAGCCTCTTTTTCTTCTGTGACGAAAGCAATCACGCGGACGTTCTTTCCTGTGCCGTGCGGCAGGCTTACCGTGCCACGCACAAGCTGGTCGGCCTGTGTCATATCGGCCATGATCCTGAAATGCGCTTCTGCGGTTGCATCGAACTTCGTGATGCTCATTTGCGCAACAAGAGCGGCAGCCTCCTCAATGGAGTAGGACGGCTTCGTGATCAATTTTTTCTTTTCTGCGTATTTTTTTCCGCCCTTTGGGCGCATCTGTATAGACATGAGTGTGGTTTGGAACGTGGGTAAGCACTCGCTCGACGAAGGTCGAACTAGAGACAGAGTAACAGGTTTTTTCTCTGTTGCAAGTACGACGTGGTTAGAGGTTTGCGACTCGTGATGAGTAGACGAACCACTACTTACTACTTACTACTCACTCGTTCTTATTTCTTCCTCCTCACAGGGAGCAGATGCCTCTTGTGCTTCTTTTCCGTATGAATGCCAAACGAGAGGGAGACGAGCAAGCCCGTGATGAGGAGCGTGACAGGCAGGTGCCATTGCCACTCGGCAAGCGTATGAATGGAGAAAAGAGACGTGACAAGCATGAGCCCTGCAAAGATGGCAAGGAGCGTTCCAAGGAATTGGAACGAATACATGAAAATTGCCTTGGGAATGGCAACGGCCTTTGCGTCGATATGTTGAACGACGCGATTGAAGTGAATAAAGATCCAAACGCCGACGAAGAACACGAGGAGAGGCCCGTACATAACCTCTTCCTTCATGACCTCTCCAGACAAGATGTTCATCATCACGGGGACAAACGTTGCGCCAACAAGGAGTAATGCGACCGTCTTCATGAGGTAGCAGAAGATGGCGTGTCCAATATCTTCGGCGGAAGCAGAAGAATGTGACGCTGCGATGTACATGAGCGTCATGATGAGAAGAACCGCTAATGTCACATTGACGAATGACGATGCACCAAAAGAAAGTGCAGAGAGGGTGTTATCCATAAAAAAGTGGGGGGATTGCCGTGCATTGTACTTGATTGGACGGAAATGCCAAATACCAAATACCAAGTTCCAAACAAATATCAAATGAAAAAATTTGAAAATATCTTTCATACCTTGCTTCAAATTGCACCTTTGGCCTTTGACATGTATTACTCCACCGTCACTCCCATGTTCTTTGCCGTACCGATGACCATTTGCATGGCGGATTCAAGTTTGTCGGTATTCAGGTCTGGCATTTTCTGTTTTGCGATTTCTTCGACCTGCTTCATGTTGATCTTGCCGATTTTTTCCTTATTCGGTGTGCCGCTGCCTTTTTCTTTTCCAAGTTTTTGAAGAATTAAAAACGACATGGGTGGTTGCTTGAGAATAAAGGTGAAAGAACGGTCTTCGTAGAGCGTAATCTCAACAGGAATCAACTGACCCATGCGGTCTTTCGTTTTGTCGTTGAACTTCGTGCAGAAGTCCTGAATGTTAATGCCAGCTTGTCCAAGGACAGGCCCCAACGGGGGAGCAGGGTTTGCCTGTCCGCCTTTTGCCTGTGCCTTGATGATTTTGAGGACTTTCTTCGCCATAGCCGCGGTAGTGTACGGAAACCCGCCACAGACGTCAACGGGCAGTTGAGCCGAGAGTGGAAGTCTCGTAGCCGGATAGGGAGCTCTCTCGAAGAGTATGTTTGATCTTCAAGGTTGGTACGATACACTTGTCCTCTCTCCGATTCTCCCCTTCACCCTCCACAATTTATGAAAAGAACATACATCCTTTTGGTGGCTGCTTTTGTTTCAGCAGGAACAGCATCTGCAGTTTCCTTTCGTGATGTCGCATCGAATCATCCCTTTGCAACGGCTATTTCATTCATGCGTTCTGCAGGCATTATCAATGGTTATAACGACGGCACATTCCGTCCGGACAACACGGTCAATCGCGCTGAATTTGTGAAGATGGTGATTGGTGCAACGGCGAACTCCGAGGATATTCGTGCGTGTACGGATGTGTCGTCATTCCGCGATGTGAAGAGTAGCGACTGGTTTGCGATGTATTTGTGCGTGGCGCATCGCAAGGGAGTCATTGAGGGATACAGTGATGGAACATTTCAAGGTATTCGAACCATGAACTTCGCGGAGGCGGCAAAAATTGTTGTCGAGGCGGCTGGCATAGAGCACAGAACCTACGCATTCGTTTGGTATCGGCCCTATACAGATGCTCTTTCTCATCTCCAAGCCGTTCCTGCATCCATCACAGACCCTTCCCACCTCATGACACGCGCGGAAATTGCAGAACTTCTCTACAGACTTCGTGACGTGTTGCACCTTCGTGAGCAAAGTTACTCCAGCACGTCGGTGCAATCCGGAACGATGACAAAGAAAATTACCGTTGGGAATCGTGAACGGTCGTATGTGATGCATATTCCTGCGAATGTGAAACCCAACCCAGCGCTCGTTCTTGTTTTCCACGGTGGAAACACAACTGCCGAGATAATGCAGTCGGTGACAGGGTTCGACGAGAAGGCAAATCAAGAGGGATTTATCGTTGTGTATCCGCAGGGGATTGACGACAGTTGGAACGACGGTCGTGGGACATCCGCTTCCGCGAGGCAGAATATTGATGATGTGTATTTTGTGCAGATGCTCATCGCCCAGCTTAAGCGAGATGTATCCATCGACGCAAACCGTATCTATGCAACGGGCGCTTCCAACGGAGGAATCTTTACGCAACTGCTTGGATGCAAGATGGCAGACGTCTTTGCCGCGATTGCTCCCGTCATTGGTTCTATTGCCACCAACGAACTGGATTCTTGCTCTCCGTCGCAGCCCCTTTCTGTTGTGATGATTCAGGGTACGGATGATCCGTACATTCCCTACGAAGGGGGAGAAGTAGGATGGAAGTCTGGAAAGGGAGAAGGCGGGCAGCTTGCTTCTGCGGAAGAAACCCTTGCGCTCTGGACACGGAAAAACGGATGCAACTCTCCGCGTACAACAAATCTTGCAACGCATATTGATGATGGCACATCGGTGACGAAAATCGAGTATGCAAGTTGCAAGGAAGGAACAGAGACAGTGCTCTACAAAGTGAACGGGGGAGGACACGTGTGGTACCCCAACAGTCCAAACGTTTTATCTCAAATTTTCATCAAACCTGGTATCTCCTCGAAGAATATTGATGATACAGATGTGATCACGAAATTCTTTTTGAGTCATACGAAATAGGTTGATCGGCATCCGTGCATCACTTTCCCAATGCATCCACAATTACCTGTACATCTCCTTCCTTGCCCGGTGCAATATGGAATTCGTACAGGCGCGAACGGATGCGAACGAAAAGGAAGCGTTCATTGCTGAGGGTGGGATCTATGAAGGAAAGAATGTCTCGCGGCGCGCCATCTGCCGGTGTTTGTGATTCATCCACCAGCTCGCTTACTTGACCCGAGAAGTTTTCTGCAAGGGCCTGCTTGAGTCCTGCAAAAATGGTCTTCACGTTGGCGGTGTCGATCCATGCGAGGAGCGCTGTGCGATCATTATTTTTAAGGAGCACGAGCGCGTTCAATTTTTCATTTTGTGCGATGGATCCAATGAGCACCGGCTCGGCAACGTCTGTCCATGTGTAGCCAAGAGACATGAGGAGTTGCTGCACATCGGGCCCTGATTTTCTGCTTGTTCCCTTCTTTACACCTGTGAACGAGGAGGCAGAGGAAGCGATGGACATGGCAGAATCCGATGATTGTTCCGATGACGACTGCGATGATTGATTTTGCAAGATGGCACTCCAAGACGGTTTTTCCTTCAAGAAATAGTCGCTGCTACCAAGGGCGAGGATCACTACCCCCAGTGCAATGCCGACGGTCATCGTTTCCCGTTTCATTGTGTATTAGTGTACACGTCTCTCGGATGGATGCGCGACGATCACTTTTGCATCGGCAATGAGGATGGTGTTCGTGGTGACAAGGACAGGATTCAAATCCACTTCTTGAATGGAAGGACATGCAAGCATGAGGTTGCTTATCGTGACGATCAGTTTTGCGAGGGCAGCGATATTCAGCTGCCCTTCTCCACGAAGTCCAAGGAGAAGTTTCCAGCTTTTCAGCTCTTCAAGCATGGCGTATGCCGTTTCTTCCGTAACGGGGGCAATGCGCAGCGTCGTATCCTTCATCAATTCGGTATAGATGCCGCCAAGGCCGACCATCACGAGGGGCCCAAAGGATGCATCGCGCACGGCTCCGACAATGAACTCATGGCCAACAGGGAGAAATTTCTGAATGGCAATACCGTGTAGTCCTGCCGCAGGTGCATGGTGCATCACATTCTTCGTAATCTCCTGAAATGCCTTCTTCACATTGTCTGGATTCTGAAGATTTGCTTTCACGCCACCAATATCCGTTTTATGGAGGATATCCGGCGAGCTCACTTTCGCAATGACAGGGTATCCAAGTTCCTGAGCGTATTGCATTGCCTCATCCTCCGTCTTTGCAACCATCTGGGGGATGATGGGAAGTCCGAAGAGTTCAAACAATTCCGATGTTGTTTCTTCGGGGAGAAACCCTTCATGATCATTCACGATTTGCTCGGCCATGTTCGTGCGATCATCCGCCATGGCAGATTCTTCCTCCTCGCTCTTTTCTTCGTCGTGGACACGGAGCGCCGCAAGCGCGGCGAGTGCCGCTTCTGGCGTTGCAAATGAGGGAACGCCCGCTTCGTGCAGGGTCATGACTGCGTTTTTCACATGCTCATCACCCATCAAGCTGACAACGACGGGAATGAGCGGGCTCTTTTTTCGCTCCTTGATGATCATCGCGGCGATCTCCTCGACCGGTGTCATCACTTGCGGTGTTGCAATGACGAGAACGCCGTCCACATTTGTATCTTTGAGGACAGCCGTGAACGCAGCGCTGTAGCGCTTCACATCTGCATCGCCCAGAACATCGATGGGATTTTCCGTACTTGCTGCCTCAGGTAATTCTTTCTTCAGGGTTTTCTTGGTGCCGTCGGCCAGCTCTGCGAGAATGAGCCCGCAGCATTCGGCAGCATCCGTTGCAAGAACTCCAGGACCGCCTGCATTTGTGATAACTGCGATGCGGTTTGTAAGAAGAGGAGGTTGCGTACTCAACGTGCGAAGGAGATCCAAAAATTCCTGCGTATTGTGTGCACGATGAACTCCCGTTTGGGCGCACAGTGCATCCATCGCTCTGTCTGCGCCTGCCAGCGCGCCCGTGTGTGAGGAAACCGCACGTTGCCCGCGTCGTGACACACCCGCTTTGATGAGCACGATTGGCTTTTTCTGTGCGATCCTTTTTGCGAGCGATAAAAACCGTCGTCCATCGTTCATGCTCTCCAGATACAATCCAATGACTCTCGTCTTAGAATCCTTTTCTGCAATTTCCAGAAAATCGCACTCGTTCATCACGGCTTTGTTTCCCATGCTGACAATGAGTGAATAGCCCATGGCATACTGTGACGATGCATCCATCAGTGCAACAGCAAGTGCGCCGGATTGGCTGAACAGTGCAATGGATCCTTCTTTTGGAAGATCTGCCGCAAAGGATGCATTCATTCCGATATGTGGACGAAGGATGCCCAGGCAGTTCGGGCCGATGAGAAGCATCTCATACTTTTCTGCAAGTGCTGTGAGTTCACGTTCACGTTCTTTTCCTTCATCACCGTGCAGTTCCGAAAATCCCGCACTGATGACAACGCATGCCTTCACGTTTTTCTTCCCGCACTCCTCCACGAGTACATTCACGGTTTGTGCAGGTGTGACGATGACGGCAAGATCGATCGACCCCGGCACATCGGTGATGGATTTGTAGGCCTGATGATTGAGAATAGAGTCGTGGTTTGGATTAATGGGATAGATCGCTCCCTTGTACCCTTGCGTGATGAGATTGTTGAGCACCGCGTACCCAAGTTTTTTCGGATCATCACTCGCGCCGATGACAGCGACGGACTTGGGGTCGAGGGGGAACATAGGAAGATTGTAACGTGATGGAGCGTTTGATGCAGTAGCAGTTCTTGGAAAATTCCCCCTCACCCGCGCCCGAAGGGCGCTTCCCTCTCCCGTAGGGAGAGGGTTATGGTGAGGGGGAATTTTCTTTCCCTTTCATTCATCCCGCTCTGAATTCTGCTATCATGCCTCCCGATGGTTCTTGAACGAAAAACCAAGAGGCAGACAGCAATAGAACCGAGCGTGACAATTCGGGATAGTGAGGAGTTCGAAATGAGTTTGCGCCCGAGAATGCTTTCGGAATATATCGGTCAGCGTGACATGAAGAGTCACCTACTTGTTTCCCTGGAAGCAGCGAAAAAGCGAGGGGACGCATTGGGTCATACACTCTTGCATGGGCCTCCCGGCCTTGGCAAAACAACGCTTGCGCACATCCTCGCGAGGGAGATGAACGCGCAGCTCAAGCTCACAAGCGGCCCCGCCATCGAAAAACCCGGCGATCTTGCGTCGCTCCTCACGAATTTGCAGTCGGGAGACATCCTCTTCATTGATGAAATCCACCGTCTTCGTCCTGCGATTGAAGAAGTCCTCTACAGCGCCATGGAAGATTTCGCGCTGGATTTAATGATCGGAAAAGGCCCCTCTGCGCGATCCATGCGCATTGACTTAAAGCCGTTCACGCTCATTGGTGCCACGACAAAGATGGCATCTATCAGTGCTCCGCTCCGTGACCGTTTCCTCCATCAGTTTAAGCTTGCCTTCTATTCACCGGTAGAAATGCAGCTCATCGTGGAGCGCACGGCGATGATTCTTGGCATTCCGCTGGATGCATCTGCTGCGCATCGTATCGCGTTGTCCTCACGTGCGACACCGCGCATCGCAAACAGGCTTGTCCGTTCCATCCGCGATTTTGCGCAGGTAAAAGAAGAGGGGACTATTACCATCGATCGTGTTATCTCGACACTCGAACTTCTTGGCATTGATGAATCGGGGTTGGATCGCACCGACCGTGCCATTTTAGATGCCATCATCACGAAGTTTGCGGGGGGCCCCGTAGGACTCTCCACGCTCGCGGCGGCGCTCTCCGAAGAAGAAGAAACACTGGAGGACGTGTACGAGCCGTACCTCATGCAGTGCGGATACCTGCAGCGCACGGCAAAAGGGCGCGTGGCAACAGAGCATGCGTATAAGAAAGTGGGGAGAGAAATGCCCGAAAATGTGCAGCAAAGGATGATATAATAAAACAAGAATCGCAGGAATGTATTCCTGCTCTGTTTTATCTCTATATTTCACAAAACAGAGCACAAACTTGTACTGAGTTCATCGAAGTATACTTTTGTGCGGGTGATGATTTTTTTTATTCCATCATTTCTTGAATCTTCTTCGAGATATTCCTTTCGAAATCCTTCCGATTAAATTTCTCTGCTTGGGTATGGCATGCATCGGAAGAAAATCGCGATCGATCAAATTGCCGCATCACGTGTGATAATGATTCAGCCGTTGGCGTATCGAAAAACATTCCTGTGGATCCTTCGGTGATCGTTTCAAGTGCCCCACCCTTCCTGTATGCAATCACGGGCGTTCCCTGACTCATGGCTTCTAACGGCGTGAGCCCGAAATCCTCTTCGCCGGGAAAGATCAGCGCCGTTGCGTTCGTGTAGAGTTCCTTCAGCTCTTCTTCAGGTCGAAATCCAAGAAATTCCACGGTAGGTCCTGCCAATCTCTTCAATCGAGATTCATCGGGTCCTGTGCCGGCAATCTTCAAAGGAACCTGCAACGTATTTGCCGCTTCGATCGCGAGGTCGATGCGTTTGTACTTTGCCAGCGTTGAAACAATTAAAAAATACTCTGCCTTCTGATTTCTGCCTTCTGACTTCTCAAGCCACCGATCATCAATGGGCGGATACACCACCTCACTGTCTCTTCTCCAATAGAGCTTAATTCTGCGCTTTACTTCCTTGGATGCCGCGAGCAGAACATCGGGTCGATCAGCCGCTTCTGTATCCCAGATTCTCAGACGATGGAATGTTCGCTCGAGGTATCTTCTTTTCAGTGGCCCCAGAATGCCGCGTGATGCCTCATCTATGACATCGTGTGTGCGATCCCACAGATAGCGGGCAGGGGACTCAACATAGCAGAGATGCTTCGGTGTTCCATTCGTGATGATGCCGTGGACGAATGCCGAAGAGGAGGAGAGAACGAGATCGTACTTCGAGAAATCCCATGCTTCGACCGCAGCAGGGAATTTGTTGAGGTAAAGGTGGTGATTGAAGCGGGTAGCGGGTAGCGGGTAGCGGGCAGCTTTCATTTGGACCGAACTTGTTCGGACACGATTACGAGGGAACCAGTCGCCCAGCTTTTCTTCGTCGTAGAGGAGCGTAAAGATGGGCGCGTCCGGAAACATCTCCGAAAAAATCTTCACAACTCGTTCGGCACCGCCTTTCATGGTAAGGAGCTCGTGGACGATGGCTACTTTCATGCTATCAGTGTACATCGATTTTGATGATTCTACGGCGACCGATAAAGCTCTGTGCAGAAGGAATAAATTCATTACAATACACACGCTACGGGTCGGTAGCTCAGTTGGTAGAGCAGTGC